>NZ_BAABHO010000022.1:0-92165 GCF_039542135.1 Actinomycetospora chlora | reverse complement strand
CGCCGGGGGCCACGCTCCCGGCGGCGACGCCCGCGACGCCGGCCGCTGCTCCCGCGCCGCTCGCCGACGACGGCCCGCTGCGCGGCCTCCGGGACAGCGCGGGCGTGCTGGGCCAGCGGTGGCGCTCCGACCCGGACACCCTGCGCCGGGTCCTGGCGGGTCTGCTCCGCCTGGGGCGGCCCCCGCAGGCCGTCCTCACGGCCACCGCCGACGTCCCGACCACCACCCCCCGCTCCCCCGGAGCGACCCCGACACGGAGGAACCCATGAGCGACATCGAGTACGCCCTCAACGCGGCCGCGAACATCAAGGGCGCGTTCGCCGTGGCCATCGTCGACTACGACAGCGGCATGACCCTCGGCTCCCGCGGCGGCAGCGCGGAGTTCGACCTCGACGTGGCCGCCCCCGGCAACAGCGAGGTCGTGCGGGCGAAGTTCGACGTCATGCAGAAGCTGGGCCTGCGCGAGACGATCGAGGACATCCTCATCACCCTCGACACGCAGTACCACCTCATCCGGCCGATCTACGGCAACCCCGAGGACAAGATGTTCTTCTACCTCGTCCTCAACCGGCAGCAGGCCAACCTCGCGATGGCCCGCCGCGACCTCAAGGTGATCGGCCAGCGCTTCTACCTGGACGACCCGGGCGCCGCCCCGGTGCCGCAGCAGGACCAGGGCTACTACCAGCAGGTCGGCCGGCGCTGACGCCGGTCACGGACGAGGAGCGGCGGAGGTGGGGAGACACCGCCACCTGACGTGCGTGCGGTCGGACGGGCTGTCGGCGGTGCTCCGCCCGCTGCTCGACGACCGCCGCATCGTCGCCGCCACCCTCGTCGACGTCGACAGCGGCATGGTCCTCGACGGCTACGTCGACGGCCCGGACGAGCGTCCGTCGCTCGCCGACCTCGAGATGCTCGGCGCGGCCCACGCCGACATGGTCCGGGCGGCCACGGTGGTCACCCCCGACCTCGCCGAGCTCACCGTCAGCACCGACGACGGCCACCACCACGTGCTCCACGCCGTGCCCGACCCGCACGGTGAGCGGCTGGCGGTGGCCGTCGTCGTGCACGGCGCACCGCGGCACGCGGCACGGGCGCGGCTGCGCCTGCGCACGGTCTCGGTGGAGGCCCTCACCGCGGGGCCGACGCTCGCGCGCCGGCCGGTGGACGGCAGCTGGGTCGTCGAGGAACCGGCTCCCGCGCCCGCCGACGAGGCCGCGGACGTCGGCGAGCCGGCAGACGACCCCGCCCCGGCCCTCCCGGCCGGCGCGGCCCCGCTGTCGGCCATGGCGCCCCGCGGCGCGCCCGACCCGGCCGGGACGCCGGCCGGCGGCCGTCCGCTGCCCCCGGCGACCGTCTCCAGCGTGGCCGCGCCCCTGCTGCCGGCGCTGTCCGGCGAGCTCTCCTCGCCGCTGGTGCCCCTCAGCGGCGCACGGCCAGGGACAGCGCGAACCGGCCCTGCGGGTCGGTGAACCACCCGTCGTGGGAGAACCCCGCGGCGGCCAGCTCGTCACGCACCCCCTCGCGCGTGAACTTCGTCGAGATCTCGGTGCGCATCTCCTCGCCCTCGGCGAAGTCCACCTCGAGGTCCAGCTCGGGCACCCGGACGTGCATCGCCCGCCGGGCCCGCAGCCGCATCTCGATCCGGCTCGCCTGCGGCACCCACACCGCGAGGTGGTCGAAGCCGGAGCGGTCGAAGTCCGCGCCGAGCACGCGGTTGAGCACGGAGAGGACGTTGAGGTCGAAGGCCGCGGTGACGCCCTCGGCGTCGTCGTACGCCGCGACGAGCGTCGCCTCGTCCTTGATCAGGTCGGTGCCGACCAGGAACGCCTCGCCCGGGTCGAGGGCGTCGGCGAGCGCGCCCAGGAACGCGTGCCGGTCGGCGGGCTCGAAGTTGCCGAGCGTGCCCCCGAGCAGCGCGACCAGGCGGCGGCCGTCGCGGGGCACGCTGCGCAGGTCGCGGGTGAAGTCGGCGACGACGCCGTGGACGTCCAGCCCCGGGTAGGCCTCGACGAGCCCCGGGACGGCCTCCTCCAGGGCCGACGGCGAGACGTCCACCGGGACGTAGCGCTCCAGCGTCCCGGCGCGCGACAGGGCGTCGAGCAGCACGGGCGTCTTCGACGACGACCCGGAGCCGAGCTCCACGAGCGTGTCGGCGGCCGCGGCGCGGGCGATCGCGTCGGCGTGCTCGGCGAGGGCCTCGCGCTCGGCGGCGAAGGGGTAGTACTCGGGCAGCGCGGTGATCTGCTCGAACAGCTCGCTCCCCCGGGCGTCGTAGAGCCACTGCGGCGTCAGCACCTTCGGGCTGGCGGTGAGTCCGCGGCGGGCGTCCGCCCGGAGGGCCTCGTCGGCGTCGTCGGCGGTGAGGTGGATGTCGAGCGCGGGCAGGCTCATCGGTGCGTGGTCACGTCCTGGGGTCTGGGCACACGTCACGGGCTGACGGGTGCCGGCGTTCACGGCGTCGGGAACGGTCGTCCGGTTACAGGGCCGTGACGGTCACGGTCGGCGGGTCGTGCCCGTCCCCCGGGTGGGCGACGAGGAGGGAGCCGTCGGTGACGGGTTCCCACGCGGGGTCCTCGTCGAGCGGTTCCGAGGCCACCGTCACCGCGCCGTCGGCGTGGGTCCGGTACGAGAGGGCGTGGTCCACCGCGGTGGCGACCACGTGCGCGCCGTCGGAGAGCAGCAGGTTGAGCCGGGAGCCGGGGGCGGCGGCGAGGGCGTCGGAGACGACGCCGGCCACGGCGTCGGCGGGGTCCTTGCCGGCGTCGATGCGGGCCCGCACGAGCGCCCACAGCAGGGCCGAGTCGGTGGCGGCCTCCAGCGTCAGCAGGTCCAGCGGCGGCAGCGTCGCGGCCAGGTCGGCCATGCTGTGCGGCCAGCCGCGCACGACGCCGTTGTGGCTGAAGAGCCAGGTCCGCCCGCCGGCCTCGCCGCGGAACGGGGCACAGGCGGCCGTGGACACCGGCATCCCGACCGTCGCCGAGCGCACGGCGGCCACCAGCGCGGTGGTCTCCACCGCCCGCGCGAGGTCGAGGAACGACGCGTCGGTCCACATCGGGTCGTCCCGCCGGTACAGGTGCAGCCCCTCCCGCCCGAGCCAGCCCGCGCCGAAGCCGTCGGCGTTGACGGTGCCGCCGCCGCGCATGTCGGCGGGGGCGTAGCTCTGGACGAGCAGCGAGTGCGGCGGCTCGGTCAGGAGCGACGCGAGCGTGACCGGCGTCGGGCCCAGGTGGGCCAGGTGGCGGCACACCTCAGGCGGACCGGGCGCAGCGGAAGCCCGAGAAGATCTGCCGGCGGATCGGCAGGTCCCAGTTGCGGAAGGTCGTGCGGGCGTTGGGCGTGCCGACGCCGAACGAGGACCCGCGCAGAATCCGGAAGTCGCCGCCGAAGAACACCTCGGAGTACTCCTTGTACGGGAAGGGCTCGAAGCCCGGGTAGCCCTCGAACCCGGAGTCGCACCACTCCCACACGTCGCCGATCAGCTGGTGGACGCCCAGCGGCGACGCGCCGGCCGGGTAGGCGCCGACGGGGGCGGGCTGCAGGTGGCGCTGGTCGAGGTTGGCGCGCTCGGGCGTGGGGTCGTCGTCGCCCCACGGGAAGCGGCGGATGGCGCCGGACGCGTGGTCGTAGCGGGCGGCGAACTCCCACTCGGCCTCGGTGGGCAGGCGCTTGCCCGCCCACGCGGCGTACGCCGCGGCCTCTCCGAAACTGACGTGCAGCACCGGCTGGTCGGGGACGTCCCCGATCCGCTCCCGCACACCGAACGACGTCCGGTGCCAGGCACCGTCCCGGTGCTCCCAGGTCATCGGGGCGGTCCAGCCCTCGCCGGTGATGTGCTCCCACCCGGCCGCGGACCACAGGTCGCGCCGCGTGTAGCCGCCGTCGTCGACGAACCGGGCGTACTCGGCGTTGGTCACCGGCGCGGCATCGAGCCAGAAGGCCCCGACGCGCACGGGGTGCGCGGGCTTCTCGTTGTCCAGGGCGAACGCGTCGTCGGAGGTGCCCATGAGGAACTCCGCGCCCGGGTGGAAGACCTCGGTCCCCGCGAGGCCGGGCACCACCGCGGCCGGCGGCGGGTCGGCGCGCAGCACCGGCGCCCCGGCGCGGAGCTGGTGGGTCGCGAGCATCGTCTCCACGTGCTGCTGCTCGTGCTGGACGATCATCCCGAACAGGAAACCGTCGGCCAGGGTGCGGCGCTCGTCGAACGACCCGGCCTCGAGGTGGGCCAGCGCCTGCTCGCGGACGCGGTCGCCGTAGACGCGGGCCTCGTCCGGGTCGAGCAGCGGCAGCTGTGGGCGCCCGGCGCGGGGGTTGGTGAAGGCGTCGTAGAGGTGGTCGACGTCCTCGCGCACGCCGGCCACGAGCTCGGTGTCCGGGGCGCCGCGGCGCACCAGCCAGAAGTCCTCCATGTTCGCGATGTGCGCGACGTCCCAGTGCAGCGGCGACATCAGCGGCGAGTGCTGGCGGGTCAGGTCCGGGTCGCCGGCGGGGAAGGCGTCGTGGGTCAGGGCGCGGGTACGGGCCCGGGCCGCGGCGAGCTCGGCGGCCAGCCGGCGGCGCAGGGCTGCACGGTCGGTGCCCGGGCGAGGGCTGGTGGTGGTCACGATCGCTCACCTCCGAGGAGGGGTGGGGTGCCCGCCGGGAGGTCGTCCGGGGCGGGCGGGGAGTCGTCCGGGTCGGGGCGCAGGCGGTCCTCGGCGTCGTCGAGGGGGTCGTCGGCCGGGCTGCGCCCGAGCAGGACGCGCTCGGAGACCACGCGCTCGACCAGCTCGAGCACGTCGGCGTCGAGGTCGGCGAACGCGGGCCCGGTCAGGGTGCGGTGGGCCTGGGAGAAGACGTCGCCGGCGGCACGGCGCAGCACGCGGTCGGCGAGGCCGTGGCGCGCGGCGGCGGTCCAGCGGCCGACCGCGGGCTCGGCCGCGGCGCGCGCCCGGGCGACGGTGTCGCGGTCGTGGAGCAGCGCGGCGACGACGGCGAGGGGGACGACCCACTCGTCGCCGGCCTGCTGGTCGAGGTAGCGGACCTCGAGGTGCCCCTGCGGCCGGACCGGCGGGAACATCGTCGTCAGGTGGTAGTCCAGGTCCGACCGGGTGGGCGGCGGCTCGAGGTGCCCGTCGAGCCACCCGTCGAAGGTGACGTCGGGGGCGGCCCAGGAGGTGTCGGGGTCGTCGCCGCGGCGCACGCAGAGCAGCCGGGTGTCCATCGCCCGCCGCGCGTACTCGCCGGCCGGGTCCGCGCCGATCTCGACCGGCGGGCTGGTGCGGTCCGGGTCGAGAGCCATCCACGCGGCCCAGCGCGACGACTTCCAGCCCGTCCGCCGCCCGTGCACGACCGGCGAGTTCGCGAACGCGGCCAGCAGCACCGGTCCGAGCTCGTGCAGCGCCGCCCAGCGGTGCCCGACGTCGTCGCCCTCGCCGGCGTCGACGCACACCTGCACGGCCGTCGTCGAGCACATCATCGTGCGCCCGTGGGGGCCGATCCGGTCGAACGCGGCCTCCATGGCGGCGTAGCGCGGGACCTGCAGGACCCGGCGGGGCGGGCGCAGCGGGTCGCCGGCGCGCGGCACCATCTCCAGGCCCTCGTTCGCGAGCAGCGTCCGCAGGGCGGCGACGTCGGTGCGCACGGCGCGCACGAGGTCGCCGACGCCGGGCAGGGGCAGGCTCGCGATCTCCACCTGGCCGCCGGGCTCCACGGTCAGCACGCCGCCCGCGGGCAGGGCGATGGGTCCGGCGGAGGCCGGGACGAGGTGGGGGGTCTGCGCCGGATCGCGGGCTGCGGTGTCAGCCGGATCGACGGCGGAGACGAGGAGGGTCGCGGGGGCGTGCGGTCCGAGCGCACGTGCCAGCACGACGGGGTCGACGGGACGGGTGGGGTCGTCGACGGCACGGACGAGCCACTCGAGCTCGGTGCCGAGCAGTCGCGGCGGTCCGTGCTTGAAGCACACCGACGCGACGTAGGCCTCTGCGGTGGCGCGGTCGCGCAGCGGCGAGGCCGGGTCGGTGGGGATCCGGCGGTGCGCGACGGGTGATGTCCGACGGTCACCGGGAGGGCGCGCGGACGACGTACGAGCCGGCACGGGGCCTCCCTCGTCGACCGGCCGCGGCATGATCACCGGGCCGTGGTAGGACGCACGGACGCCCCGCGACGCTACACGCGCCTTCGCCACCCCGCAGGGGTCCGCGACCGGTCGCGCCCGATGCGCAGATCACTGTGAGTGAGTACTCAGGCGGCGGACCGGGTCGGGGCGAACTGCGTGTGGTAGAGGTCCGCGTACCGGCCGCCGCGCTCGAGCAGCGTGTCGTGCGTGCCCTGCTCGACCACCTGCCCGTGCTCGACCACGGCGATGACGTCGGCCGCCCGCACCGTCGAGAGCCGGTGGGCGATCACGACGGCGGTGCGGCCGACCAGGGCCTCCGAGAGGGCCTCCTGCACCGCGTGCTCGGACTCCGAGTCCAGGTGGGCGGTCGCCTCGTCGAGGATCACGACGCGCGGCGAGGCGAGCAGCAGCCGCGCGATCGTCAGCCGCTGACGCTCCCCGCCGGAGAGCCGGTGGCCGCGCTCCCCCACCACCGTGTCCAGCCCGGCCGGGAGCTGGTCGAGCAGCTCGCCCAGCCGCGCCCGGACCAGGGCCTCCCGCAGCTGGTCCTCCGTCGCGTCGGGTGCCGCGTAGAGCAGGTTCGCGCGCACGGTGTCGTGGAACAGGTGCCCGTCCTGGGTGACGACACCCACCGCGCCCCGCAGGTCGGCGAAGGCGAGCTCGCGGACGTCGACCCCACCGATCTCGATGGCCCCCGAGTCGACGTCGTAGAGCCGCGGGAGCAGCGAGGCGATCGTCGACTTCCCCGCCCCCGAGGGCCCGACCAGCGCGAGCATCCGTCCCGGCCCGACCGCGAGGTCGACGCCGTGCAGGACCTCGTGGCCGGCGCGGTCGTCGAGGCGGCTGACCTCCTCCAGCGACGCCAGCGAGACCGCCGAGGCCGCCGGGTAGGTGAACCGGACGTCGCGCACCGCGATCCCCAGGGGGCCGTCGGGCAGCGGCGTCGGATCCTCGGGCTCGGTGAGCGCCGGGCGCAGGTCGAGCACCTCGAAGACCCGCTCGAAGCTCACCAGCGCGCTCATGACGTCGACGCGCGCGTTCGCCAGCGACGTCAGCGGGCTGTAGAGGCGGGTGAGCAGCAGCGCGAGGCTGACGACGGTGCCGGCGTCGAGCCGTCCGGTCACCGCGAGCCACCCGCCGAGGCCGTAGATCAGGGCCTGCGCCAGCGCGGAGACGAGCGTCAGGCACGTCAGGAAGACCCGGTTGACCATCGCCGTGCGCACGCCGACGCCCCGCACCCGGTCGGCGCGGTCGCCGAACTCGGCGGCCTCGGCGTCCGGGCGCCCGAAGAGCTTGACCAGCGTCGCGCCGCCCGCGGAGAAGCGCTCGGTCATCTGCCCGGTCATCGCCGCGTTGAGGTCGGCCGACTCCCGCTGCAGCGCGGCGATCCGGCGGCCCATGCGGCGGGCGGGCAGCACGAAGATCGGCAGCAGCACCAGGGCGAGCAGCGTCACCTGCCACGCGAGCGCGAGCATGACCACGACGGCCAGCACGAGCTGGATGACGTTGGTGACGAGCCCGGACAGCGTCGAGGTGAACGCCCGCTGGGCGCCGATGACGTCGTTGTTGAGGCGGCTGACGAGCGATCCGGTGCGGGTGCGGGTGAAGAACGCGAGCGGCATGCGCTGGACGTGCGAGAACACCGCGAGGCGCAGGTCGTAGATGAGGCCCTCGCCGATCCGTGACGACAGCCACCGCTCCCCCAGCGTGAGGCCGGCGTCGAGCACCGCGAGGCCGGCGATGACCAGCGCGAGCGTGATCACCGTCGAGGCCGAGCCGGAGCCCGTGATCACCGAGACCACGCGCCCGGCCAGCACCGGCGTGACGACCCCGATCACGGCGGACGCCGTGGCCAGCAGCAGGAACACCGCCAGCGTGCGGTGGTGACGCCCGGCGAAGCGCCAGATCCGCGGGAGCGTCCCCTTCGGTACCGAGCGCGGCACGCTGTCGGCGCGTGCCGCGGACATCATCAGGGACCAGGCGCCGTCCACGGCTCGTCCTCCACGCTCGTCGCGACTTCGTGCCCCGAGCGTGCGACCTCGACGATGGTCGAGGTCAAGCGGGCCGCGGGGCCGGCGGGTGGTGGTCCGCCGGAGTCGTCCGCGGTGGTGGTACCCCGCCGAGCGGGCCGGGCGCTACTTCTTCTTCGTGCGCGTGGCGCCACCGCGCCCGCGCAGCGTGACCCCGGACTCGCTCAGCACGCGGTGCACGAATCCGTACGACCGGCCGGTGGACTCGGCCAGGGAACGGATGCTCGCGCCCTTCTCGTACTTCTTCTTGAGGTCCGTCGCGAGCTTGTCGCGCTGGGGCCCGGTGATGCGAGCACCCTTCTTCAGATCGGCCATCTCGATCTCACCCCTCGTCCGACCGCAGGTCCGGTCGACCCATGATGATCGAGAAGCAAGATGTGCGCCACGGCACAATTCCCGTGATCGGTAAGCGGTTGGGCCGATCGGACTTGATCGCGGTCCGTTCGCAGGACGTCCAGGAACGTCGCGTGACTAGGCGAGTTCGACCAGTTCCAGGTGGTCGGCCGAGAAGTGGTCCTCGGTGCCGTCGGGCAGGAGGATGACCCGCTCCGGCTCGAGCGCCTCGACCGCGCCCGGGTCGTGGGTGACGAGCACGACCGCGCCCTCGAACCGGCGCAGGGCGTCGAGCACCTTCTCGCGGCTCGCCGGGTCGAGGTTGTTGGTGGGCTCGTCGAGCAGCAGGACGTTCGCGGCGCTGGAGACGAGCCCGGCCAGCGCGAGCCGGGTGCGCTCGCCGCCGGAGAGCGTGCCCGCCCGCTGCTCGAGCTGCTCGCCGGTGAACATGAACGCGCCGAGCAGGGTGCGCAGCTGCTGCTCGGGGGTGTCCGGCGCCGCGCTGCGGGCGTTCTCCCAGACGGTGCGGTCCATGTCGAGCGTGTCGTGCTCCTGGGCGAAGTAGCCCGTGCGCAGACCGTGGCCCGGGGTGACCTCCCCGGTGTCCGGGTGCTCGGCGCCCGCGAGGATCCGCAGCAGCGTCGTCTTGCCCGCGCCGTTGAGCCCGAGGATGACCACGCGGGAGCCGCGGTCGACGGCGAGGTCGACGCCGCTGAACACCTCGAGCGAGCCGTAGGTCTTCGACAGGCCCTCGGCCGTCATCGGCACGCGCCCGCACGCGGCGGGCGACGGGAAGCGGATGTGGGCCACCTTGTCGTCGACCCGCTGCTCGTCGAGCCCGTCGAGCATCGCCTGGGCGCGGCGCGCCATCTGCTTGGCCGCGACCGCCTTCGTGGCCTTCGCACCCATCTTCGCGGCCTGGGCCTGCAGGGCGCCCGCCTTCTTCTCGGCGTTGGCGCGCTCGCGGCGCCGGCGCGCCTCGTCGTCGGCGCGGGCCTGCTGGTAGCGCTTCCAGCCCATGTTGTAGACGTCGAGCTCGCCGCGCGTGGCGTCGAGGAACCACACCTTGTTGACCACGGCGTCGATCAGCTCGGTGTCGTGGCTGATGACCACCAGCCCGCCCTCGTGGTTCTGCAGGAACGAGCGCAGCCAGCCGATCGAGTCGGCGTCGAGGTGGTTGGTGGGCTCGTCGAGCAGCAGCGTGGTGGCGGCGTTGCCGCCGGTGTCGCCGCTGGCGGCGAACAGGATGCGGGCCAGCTCGACGCGACGGCGCTGGCCGCCCGAGAGCGTGCCCAGCGGCTGGCCGAGCACGCGGTCGGGCAGGCCGAGGTTGGAGCAGATCCGGCCGGCCTCGCTCTCGGCGGCGTAGCCCCCGAGGTCGGCGAAGCGCTCCTCGAGGCGGCCGTAGCGGGCGACCGCGCGGTCGCGCGCCGCGTCGTCGGCGAGCTCGGCCATCGCGGTCTGCGCCTTCTCCATGTCGCGCAGCAGCTCGTCGAGCCCGCGGGCGGAGAGGACGCGGTCGCGGGCGAGCACCGTCAGGTCGCCCTCGCGCGGGTCCTGGGGGAGGTAGCCGACCGGCCCGGTCGAGCGGATCGTCCCGCCGTAGGGCTCGCCGGCGCCGGCCAGCGAGCGCAGCGTCGTCGTCTTGCCCGCGCCGTTGCGCCCGACCAGACCGATCCGGTCGCCCGGCTGGACGCGCAGCGTCACCCCCGCCAGCAGGACGCGGGAGCCGGCACGCAGCTCGAGATCGGACGCAGTGATCACGGAAGGGGATCTCCGACGAGGTCGGGGCGGGCGGACGGGGCGCCACGCGGACCCTCCCAGTGTAGGCGGCGACGCGACCCCGATCCGGCCCTAGGGTGCCCGCATGACCGAGGCCACTCCCCTGCCCCAGGACCTCGCCGGTCGCTCCGCCCTGATCACGGGCGCGAGCCGCGGGATCGGGTACGGCGTCGCCCGCCACCTGCTCGACCGCGGCGCGACCGTCACCGTCACCGCCCGCAAGGCCGCCGAGCTCGACGAGGCGGCGGGCTCGCTCGGCGCCCCCGACCGCGTGCTGGCGGTGGCCGGCAACGCCGGCGACGCGGACGCCCGCCGGGCGGCCGTCGACGCCGCGGTCGAGCGTTTCGGCTCGCTCGACGTGCTGGTCAACAACACCGGCGTCAACCCGCAGTACGGCCCGCTGGTGCAGGCCGACCTCGGCGCGGTCAGCAAGATCTTCGAGGTGAACGTCGTGGCCGCGCTCGGGTTCGTCCAGGAGGCGCACCGGGCGTGGATGGGCGAGCACGGCGGCGCCGTCGTCAACGTGTCCTCGGTCGGCGGGCTGCGCTCCAGCGGCGTCATCGGCGCCTACGGGGCGTCCAAGGCGGCGCTGATCCGGCTCACCGAGGAGCTCGCGTGGGAGCTCGGCCCGTCGATCCGCGTCAACGCGGTCGCCCCGGCCGTGGTGAAGACGCGGATGGCCGAGGCGCTGTGGTCGGGCCAGGAGGACGAGGTGGCCGCCCGCTACCCGATGGGTCGGCTCGGGACCCCCGAGGACGTCGCCGCGCTGATCGGCTTCCTCGTCTCCGACGCCGCGTCGTGGATCACCGGCGAGACCGTGCGCGTCGACGGCGGCCTGCTCGCGACCGGGAGCACGTGAACGCAACCGCGACCTCAACCGGACACGGGCACAATGGTGCCGACCGGGAGGTGATCGGCATGGGGCTCTTCGACAGGTGGCGCCGCGGGGGCAGCGGCGGCGGCGGTGTCGGCGCGGGCGGGTTCCGCCAGGTGCTCGACCGCGAGGGCGGCCCGGCCGACCTCGAGCACCTCCGGGCGTTCGCCAAGAGCCGCGAGGGCGTGGCGTTCTACGTCGAGCCGGAGACCACGGCCACCGACACGACGGTCGTCGCCGTCGCGTTCGACGGCGAGTGGACGCGGCGGCGGGTCGGCACGCCGCGGGCCGCGGAGAAGCTGGCCCGCTCGTGCAAGGTGGCGATCCACGACGTGACGGTCACCGGCTACCCGCCCGAGATGCGCCGGTGGAACGCCCGCGCGAAGGCCGACCGGGCCGCGCTCGAGGAGATGTCCCGCGCGGAGTCGGAGCGGGACCCCGAGCGGTGACCGGAGCACCGGCCGCCGACGTCGTCATCGCCGGGGCCGGCCCGGCCGGGCGGTCGCTCGCCCGCGCCTGCGCGGCGCTCGACCTGCACGCCCTCGTCGTCGACCCGCGGCCCCACGAGCCGTGGCGCAACACCTACGGCGCCTGGGCCCACGAGCTGCCCGCCGACCTGCCCGCCGACGTCGTCGCCGCCCGCGGCCGTGGGGTCGCCATCGCGCGGCACGTCCACGAGCTCGACGACGAGTACACCGTGCTCGACACCGCCGCGCTGCAGACCCACCTCACCGACCCGGCCGTCGCGGTGCGGCGGGGACGGGTGGTCGCGGCCGTGCCGGCCGGGGCGGACCGCTACCCGGGCCTGCGCCTCGACGACGGCACGACGCCGACCGGACGCGTCGTCGTCGACGCCACCGGGGCCCGCCAGGTCCTGGCGTGCGGGCGCCCGGCCGGCGGGCGCGCGCTCGCCGAGCAGACCGCCTACGGCGTCGTCGTGCCGCGGGACGTGGCCGCCCGCGTCAGCGGCGACCGCCTGCTGTTCATGGACTGGCGCCCCGCGCACGGCCGCCCGGGCTGGCCGACGTTCCTCTACGCCGTGCCGCTCGACGCCGAGCGGGTCCTGCTGGAGGAGACGTCGCTCGCGCGGCGGCCCGGGCTGCCGATGGCCGAGCTGCGCGCCCGCCTGCACGCCCGCCTGCGGGGCGCCGGCCTCGCCGACGCGGAGATCCCCGACCGGCCGGCCGACGTCGAGAAGGTCCGCTTCCCGGTCGACTCGCCGCGCCACCGCTCCCCGGCCGGCGTCGTCGCGATCGGTGCGGCCGACCCGCTCGTGCACCCGGCCTCGGGTTTCAGCCTGTCGACGTCGCTGCGGCTGGCGCCGCGTCTGGCCGCGGTGATCGCCGAGGCCCTGCGCGGCGGCGGCGACCCGGCGTTCGTCGCCCGGGCCGCCCGCGGCGTCGTGCGCTCCCCCAGGGCGCGCACGGTGCACGCGCTGCGCCGGCGCGGCCTGGAGACCCTGCTCGCGCTCCCGCCCGCCGAGGTCCCGGCGTTCTTCGACCGCTTCTTCGCGCTGCCCCCGGCCCACCGTCGCGCCTACCTCGACGCGCGCGAGGACGTCACCGCATCGGTCGCGGCCATGACGTCGTTGTTCGGACGGCTGACGCCGCGCCTGCGCGCCCACCTGATCAGGGGAACCCTGCTCGGGGCCCGCAGCGTCCGAACGGAGCAGTAGCGGTACGCTCGTGAACCGGCATCGTGACGGGTCCGTGACCCGACACCGACGCAAAGGAGTCCTCCGCGATGGGTGCCTACCAGACCGTGGCCGTCGGGACCGACGGCTCGGAGTCGTCGTTCCGCGCCGTCGACCGCGCCGCCACGATCGCGGCCGACAGCAAGGCGCTGCTGCTCATCATCTGCGCCTACAAGCCCGCGAAGTCGACCGGCGAGGCCGAGCAGGCCCTCGGTGACGACGCCGCGTACCACGTCGTCGGCTCGACGCCGGCCGAGGAGACGCTGCGCGACGCCCGCGAGCGCGCCGCGGCCAAGGGCTCGGTCGAGATCGACACCGTCGCCGTCGAGGGCGACCCGATCGAGCGCGTCATCGAGACGGTCGCCGACCGCGGCGCCGACCTCGTCGTCGTCGGCAACCGGGGCCTCAACAGCCTGGCCGGCCGCCTGCTCGGGTCGGTGCCGCAGGGCATCTCCCGGCGCGCGGGCAGCGACGTCCTCATCGTCCACACGACGTGACGGACGGCCCGGAGCCCGACCGGGCCGACACCGACCGGTGGGCGCGGGCCCGCGAGCGGATCGACGACCTCCTGCTCGGCGGGCCCCGCACCATGACCCGCGGCGAGGTCCACGAGCGCACGGGCCTCTCCGCGGAGTACACCGCGCGGCTCTGGAGCGCGCTCGGCTTCCCGAGCACGCCCGACGGCGAGCGCGCCTTCGCCGAGACCGACGTCGACGCCCTCGAGCTGTCCGGGCGCCTCCTCGAGGAGGACACGTTCGACGAGGCCGAGGAGCTGGCCGTCGCCCGCGCGCTCGGGCAGGGCCTCGGCCGGCTCGCGGAGTGGCAGGCGACGCTCGTGCGCCGCACGATCGCCGACACCGGCCGGGACGACCCCGACGCCGTCGTCGCGGCCGTCGAGTCGCTCGTCCCGGCGCTCGAGCGGTTGCAGACCTACGTGTGGCGCCGGCACCTCGCCGTCACCGCCGGGCGGATGCTGTCGCTGCTGGCCGACGACGAGCCGGCGGAGAACCGCGTCGTGGTGGGCTTCGCCGACATCGTCGGCTTCACGAGCCTGAGCCGCAAGATCGACGAGGTCGAGCTGCGCGAGCTGCTCGAGCGGTTCGAGACCGTCTGCACGGAGGTCGTCGCCCGCCGGCGCGGGCGCATCGTCAAGACCCTCGGCGACGAGATCCTCTTCGTGGCCGAGCGCGTCGAGGACGCCGTCGACATCGCCTTCCGCCTGCACGACGAGGTGCCCGGCGACGACGAGCGTCTCTCCCTGCGCATCGGCCTCGCGCTCGGCGAGGTGCTCCCCCGCTACGGCGACGTCTACGGGCCCGTGGTCAACATCGCCAGCCGCCTGACCTCCGAGGCCCGCCCCGGCACCGTGCTCGTCGACGAGGACCTCACCGCGGCCCTGCGCGAGACCGATCTCGACCTCGACATCCGCGCGGTGCCGCAGCTCAACGTCCGCGGCTACCGCCACCTCCGCCCCCACGTGGTCCGCGAGCGCCGGGGTTAAGCAGCGAACGGGCGGTTCGCTGCTTCTACGCGCGCGAACTCCCCGTTGATCACCGCGGCCCGGCGGCGAGCGCAGGCCCGATCGCTGCGAACGGGCGGTTCGCTGCTTCTACGCGCGCGAACTCCCCGTTGATCACGGCGGCCCGGCGGCGAGCGCGCCCTGACAGTCGATGTCGATCTCCGTTGTGACCGTGAAGGCGCGGTGATCTTCCCCGGCCATGATCAGCAGGCTCACCCAGGGGCTGAAGAGATCGACTTCCGGTGTGCCGGCCTGGTGACCATGGAAGTGGACATCTCGGACGAACGATGGGCGGTGCAGGCGATGTACAGGAGACCATCTCCTCCGGAACGCTCCGATACCAAGATCGCGTGGGCTGGTCCGTGTCGTCGCTCGTCAGGGCCGAGGCAATCGAGCGCCCGAGACGTGCGATGTACACGATCAGCGGGGTCGGCCGACGACTTCTCGAGCAGTACCCCGCCGGTCTGACCGAGAACGAGCTCCGCGAGATCCCGGCGTACCGCGACGACGTACCGGTGACCAAAGGCCCGTCGACCGCCGCTCCCGGTCCGGCGACGACTCCGGGCGGCGACGTCCTCGATCCGCGCGAGCGCATCTGCGCCGGGATCGAGCAGATCCTTGCCGACGTCGCCGTGGAGCTGCGCTTCGACACATCGGGGAAGCCGAGCCCGCCTTCCTCGAACAGATGGTCGTCGACCTCCTGATCGCGATGGGCTACGGCGGCGCGGACCAGAAGCGGGTCCGGCGCGTCGGCGGGAGCGGGGACGGCGGTGTGGACGGCGTCATCGACCAGGACGCCCTCGGTCTCGGGCGCATCTACATCCAGGCCGAGCGCTACGGCCCCGACAACATCGTCGGTCGCCCGGCGATCCAGGGCTTCGTCGGCGCGCTGCACGGTCAGCAGGCCGACCAGGGCGTCTTCTTCACGACCAGCAGCTTCACCAAGGAAGCCATCGAGTACGCGCGGGCCGTCAACGCCGCCGTCGTCCTCATCGACGGGCGCCGTCTGTCCGAGCTCCTCATCCGGTACGGCGTCGGCGTGCAGGTCGAGAAGACCTCCACGGTGGTCAAGCTGGACGACGACTACTTCGAGAAGTGACGGCACCGACGACGACGCCCCCGCCGCGGTGCGGCGAGGGCGTCGGTCGTGCGGTGCGGATCAGACGGTGAAGCCGAGGGCGCGGAGCTGCTCGCGGCCGTCGTCGGTGATCTTGTCCGGGCCCCACGGCGGCATCCAGACCCAGTTGATGCGCACGTCGTGGGCCAGCCCCCCGCCCGGACCCTGGGTGAGGGCCGCGCGGGCCTGGTCCTCGATGACGTCGGTCAGCGGGCAGGCCGCCGAGGTCAGGGTCATGTCGAGCGTGACCACCGGGCCGGCGTCGTCGCCCTGGACGTCGATGCCGTAGAGCAGGCCGAGGTCGACGACATTGATCCCCAGCTCGGGGTCGACGACGTCGCGCATGGCCTCCTCGAGGTCGTCGAGCGAGGGCAGGCCCTCCGTCTTCTCCGGTGCCTCGGGCATCCCGGCCGCTCCTCGGGTGACGGTCTCTTCGGTCATGAGCTACCTCCAGCCTGCGCCTGGGCGACAGCGTCCTTGAACGCCAGCCACCCGAGCAAGGCGCACTTCACGCGCGCCGGGTAGGCGGCGACGCCGGCGAAGGCGACGGCGTCGTCGAGCACGTCCTCGTCCGGCTCGACCTTGCCGCGGCCCTGCACCATCGCCTGGTACGCCTCGAGCGTCTCGAAGGCCTCGCCGACCGTGTGCCCGACCAGCAGGTCGTGCGCCACGGACGTGGCGGCCTGGCTGATCGAGCAGCCCAGGGCGTCGTACGACAGGTCCTCGACCTTCGCGTCGCGCCCCTCCCCGCCGGTGAGGTGGACGCGCACGGTCACCTCGTCACCGCAGGTCGGGTTGACGTGGTGGACCTCGGCCTCGTAAGGATCACGCAGCCCGCGGCCGTGCGGGTTGCGGTAGTGGTCCAGGATGATCTCCTGGTACATCGAGTCGAGCTTCACGCTGAGGCACCCTCTCTGGCGACCCCGAAGAACTCCTGAGCCCGCCGCACCCCCGCTACCAGCGCGTCGACCTCCTCCATCGTGTTGTACACGTGGAAGCTCGCGCGGATCGAGGCCTGGACGCCGAACGCGCGGTGCAGCGGCCACGCGCAGTGGTGGCCGACGCGCACGGCGATGCCGGAGTCGTCGAGCACCTGCGAGGCGTCGTGCGGGTGGATGCCCTCGATCGTGAACGCCACGGCGCCACCGCGGGCCTCGGTGGTGCGCGGCCCGACGATCGAGACGCCGGGCAGGTCCTGCAGCTTGAGCAGCGCCGCGCCGGTCAGCTCGCCCTCGTGCGCCTTGACCCGGTCCATACCGATCGCCGAGAGGTAGTCGACGGCCGCACCGAGCCCGATGGCCTGTGACGTCATGGGCACGCCGGCCTCGAACCGCGCGGGCGGCGACGCGTAGGTCGAGCCCTCCATGCGGACCAGCTCGATCATCGAGCCGCCGAGCAGGAACGGCGGGAGCGCCTCGAGCAGCTCGGCGCGCCCGTAGAGCACGCCGATGCCCGACGGACCGAGCATCTTGTGCCCGGAGAACGCGGCGAAGTCGACGCCGAGGGCGTGCAGGTCGACCGGCGCGTGGGGCACGGACTGGCAGGCGTCGAGCACGGTGTAGGCACCGACCTCGCGGGCCCGCCGCACGAGCTCCTCGACCGGCGGCACGGTGCCGAGCACGTTCGACTGGTGCGTGAACGCGACGACCTTCGTCCGCTCGTTGATCACCGAGCGGGCCTCGTCGGAGTCGAGGTCGAGGCGCCCGTCGGGCGTGACGGAGAACCAGCGCAGCGTCGCCCCGGTGCGGCGGCAGAGCTCCTGCCACGGCACGAGGTTGGCGTGGTGCTCCATCTCCGTGGTGGCGATCTCGTCGCCCGGACGCAGGCGGAAGCGCTCGGCGGCCGGGTCGACGCCCTCGCCCACCGAGGCGTTGCCCATCGCGTAGGCGACGAGGTTGATCCCCTCGGTGGCGTTCTTGGTGAAGACCACCTCGTGGACGTCCGCACCGACGAACGCCGCGATCCGCTCGCGCGCGGACTCGTAGGCGTCGGTGGCCTCCTCCGCCAGCGCGTGGGCGCCGCGGTGGACGGCCGCGTTGGACGTCTCGAGGAAGTGCCGCTCGGCGTCGAGCACCTGGCGCGGGCGCTGCGAGGTCGCCCCGGAGTCGAGGTAGACCAGCGGCTTCCCGTCGCGGACGGTGCGGCTCAGGATGGGGAAGTCCGCGCGGATCTTCGCGACATCCAGGGTCGCACCCCCAGCAGACGTGGCGGGTGCGAGTGCGGTCATGCCGGCTGCTCCTCCTTCGACCCCGTGAAGCGCTCGTAACCGTTCTCCTCGAGCTCCTCGGCGAGCTCGGGGCCGCCGGACTCGGCGACCCGGCCGTTCACGAACACGTGCACCTTGTCCGGCGCGATGTAGCGCAGGATGCGGGTGTAGTGGGTGATCAGCAGGATGCCGACGTCGGACGCGGCCTTGTAGTCGTTGACGCCCTTGCTCACGACGCGCAGGGCGTCGACGTCGAGGCCGGAGTCGGTCTCGTCGAGGACGGCGATCTTCGGCTTGAGCAGCGCCATCTGCAGGACCTCGTGGCGCTTCTTCTCGCCGCCGGAGAAGCCCTCGTTGACGCTGCGCTCGGCGAACGCCGGGTCGATCTCGAGGTCGGACATCGCGCCCTTGACCTCCTTGACCCAGTGCCGCACCTTCGGCGCCTCGCCGCGGGTGGCGGTGGCGGCCGAGCGCAGGAAGTTCGACATCGAGACGCCGGGCACCTCGACGGGGTACTGCATGGCCAGGAACAGGCCGGCGCGGGCGCGCTCGTCGACGGCCATCTCGAGCACGTCCTCACCGTCGAGGAGGACCTGCCCGGAGGTGACCTGGTACTTCGGGTGACCGGCGATCGAGTACGCCAGCGTCGACTTGCCGGAGCCGTTCGGACCCATGATCGCGTGGGTCTCGTTGGAGTTCACGGTCAGGTCGACGCCGCGCAGGATCTCCTTGGGACCGGACTCGGTCTCGACCTCGACGTGCAGGTCGCGGATCTCGAGGGTGGACATCAAGCCTCTTTCGGTACGTCTGCGTGGTGGCGGGGAACGATCAGGAGTTAGCCAAGATCACGAATTGATGGCCTCGAGCTCGGCCTCGATGGCCGCCTCGAGCCGGTCGCGCAGCGCGGGCACGCGGATCTTCGCGATGACCTCGCCGAAGAAGCCGCGGACCACGAGCCGGCGCGCCTGGGCCTCCGGGATCCCGCGCGCCATCAGGTAGAACAACTGCTCGTCGTCGAATCGTCCCGTCGCGCTGGCGTGGCCGGCGCCGACGATCTCGCCCGTCTCGATCTCGAGGTTCGGCACCGAGTCGGCGCGGGCGTTGTCGGTGAGCAGCAGGTTGCGGTTGAGCTCGTAGGTGTCGGTGCCCTCGGCCGCCTTGCGGATGAGCACGTCGCCGACCCACACCGTGTGGGCGGCCGCGCCGCCCTCGGCGCCCTGCAGGGCGCCCTTGTACATGACCCGCGAGCGGCAGTTGGCCACCGAGTGGTCGGCGAGCAGGCGCTGCTCGAAGTGCTGCCCGCCGTCGGCGAAGTACAACCCGTCGAGCTCGGCGTCGCCGCCGGGGGCCCGGTAGTTGATGACCGGCGAGAGGCGCACGAGGTCGCCGCCGAGGGTCACCGACGTGTGCCGCAGGGTGGCGTCACGGCCGATCGAGAGGTGCTGGGCACCCACGTACACGGCGTCGTCCGCCCAGTCGTGCACCTCGACGACCAGCAGCTTCGCGCCGTCGGCGACCACGATCTCGGTGTTGGCGGCGACGGTGCCCGAACCGCGGTGGTCGAGCACGACCACCGCCTCGGCGTGGCGCTCCATGCGCAACTGCAGGTGCGCGTACGCCGTCTGCCCCTCGCCGGGACCGGTGACCGTGACGGTCAGCGGCGCGTCGTCCGAACGCGCCTCGTTCACCGTGACCACGTGGGCCTCGGTGAACGACGACCACGCCTGCGCCGCGACACGGTCGGCGGGGATGCCGCCGTCACCGAGCCGCGGGTCGTCGCGCCCGACCGTCTCGACGCGCACGCCCGAGCCGGTGAGCACGTCGGCCGAGTCGCCGAAGCCGGTGTGCACGGCCACCTCGACGCGGCCGGTCGCCGACGCCGAGCCGTCGTGCAGCCCCCGCAGGCGCCGCAGCGGAGTGAAGCGCCACTGCTCCTCGCGCCCGCGCGGGACCTCGAACGACTCGACGTCGTAGGACGTGTGCCGCTCCTCCCAGGGAGCGATCTTCGGGGAGGAGGCCGTCTTGATGCCCGGGTCCACGTCGAGGACCGGGGCGTCGGGGGCGGCCGTGAGGCCGCCACCCGACTGAGCCAGGGGCTCGCTCATCCGACAGCGCCCTCCATCTGCAGCTCGATGAGACGGTTGAGCTCGAGCGCGTACTCCATGGGCAGCTCGCGCGCGATGGGCTCGACGAACCCGCGCACGATCATCGCCATGGCCTCGTCCTCGGTGAGGCCGCGGGACATCAGGTAGAAGAGCTGGTCCTCGCTGACCTTCGAGACCGTCGCCTCGTGGCCCATCGTCACGTCGTCCTCGCGGACGTCGACGTACGGGTAGGTGTCCGAGCGGCTGATCGTGTCGACCAGCAACGCGTCGCACTTCACCGTCGACCGCGAGTGGTGCGCGCCCTTGTTGACGCGCACGAGGCCGCGGTACGAGGTGCGGCCACCCCCGCGGGCCACCGACTTCGAGATGATCGTCGACGACGTGTGCGGCGCGAGGTGCACCATCTTGGCGCCGGCGTCCTGGTGCTGGCCCTCGCCGGAGAACGCCACCGAGAGCACCTCGCCCTTGGCGTGCGGCCCGGTGAGCCAGACGGCCGGGTACTTCATGGTCACCTTGGAGCCGATGTTGCCGTCGACCCACTCCATGGTCGCGCCCTCTTCGGCCTTGGCGCGCTTGGTGACCAGGTTGTAGACGTTGTTCGACCAGTTCTGGATGGTCGTGTAGCGGCAGCGGCCGCCCTTCTTCACGACGATCTCGACGACCGCGGAGTGCAGCGAGTCGCTCGAGTAGATCGGCGCCGTGCAGCCCTCGACGTAGTGGACGTACGCGTCCTCGTCGACGATGATCAGCGTCCGCTCGAACTGGCCCATGTTCTCGGTGTTGATCCGGAAGTAGGCCTGCAGCGGGATGTCGACGTGGACACCCTTGGGCACGTAGATGAACGAGCCGCCGGACCACACCGCGGAGTTCAGCGCGGAGAACTTGTTGTCGCCGGCCGGGATGACCGAGCCGAAGTACTCCTCGAACAGCTCCGGGTGCTCGCGCAGCCCGGTGTCGGTGTCCATGAAGATGACGCCCTGGGCCTCCAGGTCCTCGCGGATCTGGTGGTAGACGACCTCGGACTCGTACTGCGCCGCGACACCGGCCACGAGGCGGGCCTTCTCGGCCTCGGGGATGCCGAGCTTGTCGTACGTCGACTTGATGTCCTCGGGCAGGTCCTCCCAGGAGGCCGCCTGCTTCTCCGTGGACCGCACGAAGTACTTGATGTTGTCGAAGTGGATGCCCGAGAGGTCGGAGCCCCACTGCGGCATCGGCTTCTTCTCGAACGTGTTGAGCGCCTTCAGCCGCAGCTGCAGCATCCAGTCCGGCTCGCTCTTCTTCTGCGAGATGTCGCGCACGACGGCCTCGTTGAGGCCGCGCTGCGCGCTCGCCCCGGCGACGTCGCTGTCGTGCCACCCGAACTGGTACTGCCCGAGCGCCGCGAGGGTCTCCTCCTGGGTGAGCTCGGCCGGGGCGGTGGGGGTGGTCCGCTCCGCGGAGGTGGTCATACGACCTGCCTTCCCTTGACGTCGGTGGTGGTGGCGTCCTGTTGACGAGGCACGTGGGTGGTGCACGCGGCGTCGCCGCGCGCGATGGTCGACAGTCGCTGGACGTGCGTGCCCAGGAGCTCGGCGAAGACCTCGGTCTCCGCCTCGCACAGCTGCGGGAACTCGGCGGCCACTCCGGCCACCGGGCAGTGGTGCTGGCACAGCGCCTCGCCCGCCGTGGTGGCGCGGGTCGAGGCGGCGTAGCCCTCGCGCGACAGGGCGCCCGCGAGGGACCCCACGCGCTCGGCACGGTCGTCGTGCTCGCCGATCTCGTCGCGGTGCTGCGCGAGCAGACCGAGCACCCGGCGGCGCGCGAACGCGCGGACCGCGTCCTCCCCCGCCGCGTCGGACAGCTCGCGCAGGGCGGCGACGGCCAGCTCGGCGACGTCGCCCTCGCCGCGGCCGGCACGGCGGCGGCCCTGCTCGGTGAGCAGGTGCTGCCGGGCCGGGCGGCCACGTCCGCGACCGGACGCGCGCGGCGCGTCGCGCGTGGCGACGGTGCCGTCGCCGATCAGCGCGTCGAGGTGGCGCCGCACGGCGGCGCCGGAGAGACCGAACTCCCCCGCGAGGTCCATCGCCGTGGTGGGTCCGTGCTCGAGCAGGCGGCGGACGATGAGGTCCCGGGTGCGGCCGTCGTGGCCGTCGGCTCCCGCCATGGTCCCCACCTCCTCACGCTCGTGACCGAGCAATGCCCGCTATTCGGCAACACCAGTCTTGCTTATTTGGTCCCACCCGGCAAAGCGGGCCCCGGGATCGGCGTGGTGATCGACCTCACCCAGGGTGACCTCACCTCGCCGAGGGTCCGGCTCCGCTCCGCTGCGCGTCCCGGACCGATCGCAGCGGGCGCGGCGGCAGGGCCGTCGGAGCCCCTCGGTATCGTCCCGATCCGTGACCGGGACGGCGCAGGCCCCGCGGACCGCCACCGGGTCCGTCGGCGAGGCGGCCCCGGTCGAGGTCACGCCCCCGGGCGCCACGCCCCCGCCCCCCACACCCGACGAGCGCCGGCGATTGCGGACGGTGCGGCGCTTCGGCACGACGGGCGCGCTGCTCATGGCCCTCGGCGCCCTCGGCTGCGGCGCCACCCCGGCCCCGGCCTACAACCCCCTGCTCGGCACGCGCGTGCTCGGCCTCTGGGGCCGGATGCCGACGGTGTCGCTCACGCTCGCCTACATCGGCATGGGGATGCTCGTGCTGGCGTGGCTCTGGCTCGGGCGCCTCGCCTGGCCGGGCCGGGTGCGCCTGTCGGTGCGCCAGCTGACGCGCATCCTCGTCATGTGGATGGCGCCGCTGGCCGTCGCGCCGCCGCTGTTCTCCACCGACGTCTACGGCTACCTCTCGCAGTCCGAGGTGGTCTCGCGCGGGTTCGACCCCTACATCTACGGCGCCGCGCAGGCGCTCGGGCTCTCCGACCCGCTCGTCGCGAGCATCCCGACGATCTGGCGCACCACGCCGTCGCCGTACGGGCCGGGCTTCCTGTCGTTCGGGCGCCTCATCACCGGCATCGCGGGCGACGACATCGTGCTAGGTGTGTACCTGCACCGCGCGCTGGCGCTCGCCGCGCTCGGCCTCGTCATCTGGGCCGTGCCGCACCTGGCGCGCCGGGCCGGCGTCGAGCCGATCGCCGCGCTGTGGCTCGCGATCAGCCCGCTCGTGCTGTTCCACCTGGTCAGCGGCATCCACAACGACGCGATCATGCTGGGCGTCGTCCTCGCCGGCATGGAGATCGGCATGCGCCGCTCCTGGGTGCTCGGCGCGCTGCTGATCGGGCTCGGCGCCTCGGGGAAGATCCCCGCGGTGGTGGCGCTGGGGTTCCTCGCCGCGCACGTCGCGCACGAGCGCGGCGGCGGCTACGCCCGCCTCGTGCGCTACGGCGCGGGGTGCGCCGCGCTGGGGCTGGGAACGGTGGCGGCGGTGTCGCTGGGCAGCGGGCTGGGCTTCGGCTGGATCCAGGCGCTCGCGGTGCCCAACCTGCTGCGCAGCTGGCTGTCGGTCACCACCGACCTCGGCGTGCTGGGCGGCTGGCTCGGCGGGGTGCTGGGGCTGGGCGACCACACCGACTCCGTGCTCGACCTCACCCGCGCCGCCGGCCTGGGTGTCGCGGGCATCGTCTGCGTCTTCCTGGTGATCATGGTCATGCGCGGCCGGCTCACGGCGGTCGCGGGGATGGGCTACGGGTTCGGGGCCGTGTTCCTCGCCGGCCCGGTGCTGCACCCGTGGTACCTGCTCTGGGCCGTCGTGCCGCTGGCCGCCTCGGTGCGCAACCCGCGCATCCGCGGCTTCGCCGTCGCGGTGTGCGCGATCGTCGCCCTGCTCGTCCCGCCGACGGGCGCCGACTTCTCGTTCCGCACCTACCAGCTCCCGATGGCGATCACGGCCGCCGCCCTGCTCGCCCTCGTCCCGCTGTGGGCCGTGCGCGGGCGGGTGCCGCGCACGCCGGCGACCTAGGCTGTCGGACGTGTCGGGTCAGGCGGGCGCGCTGGAGGTGCGCGACCTCGTCGTGCGCTACCAGGGACGCCCCGCCGTCGACGGGCTCGGCCTGTCGCTCGACGCCGGCCGGGTGCTCGCCCTGCTCGGCCCCAACGGCGCCGGCAAGACCACCACCGTCGAGGTGTGCGAGGGGCTGCGCGCCCGCGACGAGGGCGAGGTGCGCGTGCTCGGCATCGACCCGGCCGGCGCGCCGGACTCCCTGCGGGCCCGGATCGGCGTGATGCCCCAGGGCGGCGGCGCCTACCCGGGCGTGCGCGTGCGCGAGATGGTCGGCCTCGTCGCCGCCTGCGCCGCCGACCCCCTCGACCCGGACTGGCTGGTCGACGTCCTCGGCCTCGCCGGCTGCGCCCGCAAGCCCTACAAGCGGCTCTCGGTCGGCCAGCAGCAGCGCCTGGCGCTCGCGTGCGCGGTCGTCGGGCGCCCGGAGCTGGTGTTCCTCGACGAGCCCACCGCGAGCCTCGACCCGCAGGGCCGCCGCCTCGTCTGGGATCTCGTGCGGGCCCTGCGCGCCGACGGCGTGGCGGTGCTGCTGACCACGCACCTCATGCAGGAGGCCGAGGAGCTCGCCGACCACATCGTCATCGTCGACCACGGCCGGGTCGTCGCCGAGGGCAGCCCGGACGAGCTCACCGCCGACGGCGCCGACCGCGAGCTGCGCTTCCGCGCCGCGGCCGGTATGGACCTGCGGCTGCTCGGGGCGGCCCTGCCCGAGGGCTGCACGGTGTCGGAGCCGACGCCCGGCAGCTACCTCGTGGAGGGCTCGATCGACCCGCAGGTGCTCTCCACGGTGACGTCGTGGTGCGCGCGCCAGGGCGTGCTCGCCGACGACCTGCGCATCGCCCGCCGCAGCCTCGAGGACGTGTTCCTCGAGCTCACGGGCCGGGAACTCAGATCATGACCCCCTTCGAAGCAGGGACGTTCACCCCCGCGCCGGGCCGCGGGCCGCTGGGCCGGATGCTCGCCACGCAGGTGGGGCTGGAGACCCGGCTCGCGCTGCGCCAGGGCGAGCAGGTGCTCCTCACCCTGATCATCCCGCTGGCCCTGCTCGTCGGGCTCTCGCTGCTGCGGGTCGTACCGCTGCCCGAGCCGCGGGTCGACGCGGCGCTGGGCACGGTGCTCGCGCTCGCGGTGATGTCCACGGCGTTCACCAGCCAGGCGATCTCACTGGGCTTCGACCGCCGCTACGGGGTGCTGCGACGGCTGGCGGCCACGGCCGTGCCGCGCTGGCTCGTCGTGCTCGGACGGCTGGGCGGGATGGCCGCCGTGGTGGTGGTGCAGCTCGTGGTGCTCGGCCTCGTCGCGGTCGCGCTGGGCTGGCGTCCCGACCCGGGCTCGCTCGGCGCGGTGCTGCTGCTCGTGGCGCTCGGCACCGCGGCCTTCGGCGCCGTCGGCGTCCTGCTCGGCGGCACGCTGCGCGCCGAGCTCGTGCTCGCCGTGGCCAACATCGTGTGGTTCGTGCTGCTCTTCGCCGGCGGGGTACTGGTCCCCGCGTCGGCGCTGCCCGGCCCGCTGGCCGCCGTCGTCGTGCTGCTGCCCTCGGGCGCGCTCGCCGAGGGGCTGCGGGCGACCCTGCTGGGCGGCGGGCCGAGCGTCGGCCAGATCGTCGTGCTGCTGGCCTGGGCCGTGGTCGGCGGGGCGATCGCGACGCGGACCGTGCGCTGGAGCTGAGCCCGTCCACTACACGCCGTAGGATTTGCCTGTGCTCGAGCGTCTCCCCGCCACCCCGCCCCGGCTGATGCGCGGGCTCGCCATGGCCGCGGTCGTGGGCCAGGCGGGCATCGCCGTGACGGGCGCCGTGGTCCGCGTGACCGGCTCCGGGCTCGGGTGCCCCACGTGGCCGCAGTGCTTCCCGGGCAGTCTCGTGCCGGTGCCGCACCCGGAGGTCGCAGTACTGCACCAGTGGGTGGAGTTCGGCAACCGCCTGCTCGGCATCCTGCTCGTAGTGATCACCGGCGCGTGCCTGCTGGCGGCGCTGAACGTCCGCCCGCACCGCCGGCGGCTGGTGTGGCTCGCCGCGACCATGCCGCTCGGGGTCGTCGCCCAGGCCGTCATCGGCGGGATCACCGTGCTCGCTGGCCTGGCCTGGTACACGGTCGCCCCGCACTTCCTCGTCACGATCCCGCTGATCTGGCTGGCCGTCCTGCTCGTGCGGGAGTCCTCCCCCGCCGCGATGGCCGTCCCACCGGGCACCCCGTGGCGCCCGGCCGTCCCGGCCGCGCTGCGGGGCCTGCTCGTCGTCACGTCGGTGGTGCTCGTCGCGCTCGTCGTCGCCGGCACCCTCGTCACCGCGGCCGGCCCGCACGGCGGCGACGCCGCCACGCCGCGCCTCGAGGCCGTCCCCCTCCCCTCGCTCGCGACCGCGCACGCGCACCTGCTGTTCGCGTTCCTCGGCCTGCTCGTCGGCGTCGGGTTCATGACCCACGCCGTCGCCGTGCCGCGGGCCGTGGTCCTGCGCCTGCGCGTGCTGGTGGTCGTGACCCTGGCCCAGGGCGCCCTCGGCGGCGTCCAGTACGCGCTCGGCGTGCCCGAGGTGCTCGTGGCGCTGCACGTCCTCGGCGCCGCGGTCACCGTCGCCACGGCGGCGTGGCTCTGGTCGGCCACCGCCGAGCCCGACGAGCTGGTCGTCGACCCGCCCGAGACGCCCGCGCCGGCGCTGGCCGGGAGGTCCTGACGTGCACGCCGTCCGGCTCACCGCGCACGGCGGACCCGAGGTCCTCGAGCCCGTCGACCTCCCCGACCCGGAGCCGGGTGCGGGCGAGGCGCTCGTCGAGACCGCGGCCGTCGGCGTCAACTTCATCGACACCTACTTCCGCGAGGGCATCTACCCCGCCTACCTGCCCCTTGTGCCCGGCGTCGAGGGCGGCGGCACCGTGCGGGCGGTGGGGCCGGGCGTCACCGCCGTCGCCCCCGGCGACCGCGTCACCTGGACCAACACGCTCGGCAGCTACGCGACGCTGGTCGCGGTGCCCGCCGCCGAGCTCGTCCGGGTGCCGGACGCGGTCGACCTCGAGACGGCGACCGCGGTCGCGCTCCAGGGCATGACCGCGCACTACCTCGTGCACGACACCCACCCCGTCGCCGCCGGCGAGGCCGTCCTCGTCCACGCCGCCGCGGGCGGGATGGGACTGCTGCTGTGCCAGATGGCGCACCGCCTCGGTGCCCGGGTCATCGCCACGACGTCGTCGGAGGAGAAGGACGCCCTCGCCCGCGAGGCCGGCGCCCACGAGGTGCTGCGGTACTCCGACGACCTCGCCGACCGGGTCCGGGCCCTGACCGGCGGCGAGGGCGTCGCGGCCGTCTACGACGGCGTCGGCGCCGCGACCTTCGACGCGTCCCTGGCCAGCCTGCGGGTGCGGGGCGTCCTGGCCCTCTACGGCGCCGCGAGCGGGCCCGTGCCGCCGCTCGACCCGCAGCGGCTCAACAGCGCCGGCGGCGTGTATCTGACCCGCCCCTCGCTGCACTGGTACACGCGCACGCCCGACGAGCTCGCCGCCCGCGCCGACGCCGTCTTCTCGGCCGTCGCCGCCGGCGAGCTGACCGTGCGCATCGGCGGCCGCTACCCCCTCGACGCGGCCCCGGACGCCCACCGCGACCTCCAGGCCCGCCGCACCACGGGCAAGCTCCTGCTCGTGCCCTGAGCCGCCCGCCACGCTCCCGAGATCAGCAGGCCGAAAGGCACCCCCGAGGGCCCCTCGGCGGTGCTTTTCGGACTGCTGATCACCACGAAGGGGACGTGGCGGACGCGGACCTAGAAGGGCCACCCGAAGGCCGGCCACCCGAACGCCGAGTCGACGGCGACGGCGACGAACAGGCCCGTGAGGTAGGTGTTCGAGAGGTGGAACAGGCGCATCGACTGCACGACCTCGTCGCGCTTGACGGCGCCGTCGAGGCGGTGCGCGGCGACGAGGAACCACACGCCGCCCAGCGTCGCGGCGCCGAGGTAGATCCACGACGTCGCGGGGACCAGCAGCGCCGACCAGGCCACCATCGCCCAGGAGTAGGCGACGATCTGGCGGCTCACGCGCCGGGGCGACGCGACGACGGGCAGCATCGGGATGCCGGCGGCGGCGTAGTCGTCGCGGTAGCGCATCGCCAGCGCCCAGAAGTGCGGCGGCGTCCAGAAGAAGATGATCGCGAAGAGCACGAGGGCCGGCCAGCCCACGTCGCCCGTCACCGCGGCCCAGCCGATGACGACGGGCATGCACCCCGCCGCGCCGCCCCAGACGATGTTCTGGGCGGTCCGGCGCTTGAGCAGCAGCGTGTAGACGAGTATGTAGAAGGCGATCGCCGCGACCGACAGGCCCGCCGCGACCCAGTTGGCCGTCAGGCCCAGCCACACCGCCGACGCCGCGCCCAGCAGCAGGCCGAACACGAGGGCGTGGGAGCGCGGGACGGCGTCGCGGGCGAGGGGCCGCTTGGCCGTCCGCTTCATCTTGGCGTCGATGTCCGCGTCGACCACGCAGTTCAGCGCGTGGGCGCTCGCCGCCGCGCCGGCCCCGCCGACGAGGACCGCCAGGACCAGCCAGAGGGAGGGGACCGAGCGCTGCGCCAGCATCATCGCCGGCACCGTCACCACGAGCAGCTGCTCGATGATGCGGGCCTTGGTCAGCGCCAGGTAGGCCCGCACGGTGGCCAGGAGGCCCTTCCGCCGCGTCGCGGGAACCGGGCCGACCGCCGTGCTCACGGAGTGGCACCTCGCTGTGGTGGACGGGACTGCTTCGGGCTCGCGCGCGGTCTCCTACACGCTGTCGTCGGCAGTCTGCACCCCTCGGGCTCCGCCCGCTCGCGGGGGGCTTCCCCCGCACGGTCGGTGTCCGCCACGTCACGTCGCGGTGACACCACGGGGGCACGGGCCGGGCGGACCGCCGGACGACCCCGGGATCATAGGTGGCCGGTGTCCGCAACCGGCCGCGAGGGTATACGCGGGCGAGTGAGATGACGGAGGATCAGCGCAGGTCCACACCGGTGCGGCGCGGACCCGAATCGATCCCGTGGGAGCATCGCCCGGGCCGGGGCGACGTACGCGTCCGAACGCCGGGACCCGGGCACGAGGACCGACGAGCCGTGGCCCGCAGCACGGCTCCCGAACACGCAGGAAGGCACGGTTCGTGACCGCCACCGATGTGAGCAGCACGCAGCCCGCGAGCGAGGACCCCGACGAGATCCAGGCCCTCCTGACCCCCCACCGTCCGGACGACTGGTCGGAGCTGGACCAGAGGGCGGTCGACACCATCCGGGTGCTCGCCGCCGACGCCGTGCAGAAGGTCGGCAACGGCCACCCGGGGACGGCCATGTCGCTCGCCCCGCTGGCCTACACGCTCTTCCAGCACACCATGCGCCACGACCCCGCGGCGCCGGGCTGGCAGGGTCGTGACCGCTTCGTCCTGTCGGCCGGCCACTCGAGCCTGACGCTCTACATCCAGCTCTTCCTCGCCGGCTACGGGCTCGAGATGCGCGACCTCGAGGAGCTGCGGACGTGGGACTCGGCGACGCCGGGCCACCCGGAGTACCGCCACACCCCCGGTGTCGAGATCACGACGGGCCCGCTGGGCCAGGGCCTGGCGTCCTCGGTCGGCATGGCGATGGCCGCCCGTCGCGAGCGCGGGCTGTTCGACCCCGACGCCCCGCAGGGCGAGAGCCCCTTCGACGGCCACATCTACGTCATCGCCTCCGACGGCGACATCGAGGAGGGCGTGACGGCCGAGGCGAGCTCGATCGCCGGCCGCCAGCAGCTCGGCAACCTCGTGGTCATCTACGACGACAACCACATCTCGATCGAGGACGACACCTCGGTCGCGCTCTCCGAGGACGTCGTCAAGCGCTACGAGGCCTACGGCTGGCACACCCAGGTCATCCGCGGCGGCGAGAACGTCGTCGGCATCCGCGAGGCCCTGGCCGCAGCGAAGGCCGAGACCGACCGCCCCAGCTTCATCGCCCTGCGCACGATCATCGGCTATCCCGCGCCGGAGAAGATGAACACCGGCGCGGCGCACGGCGCGGCGCTGGGCGAGGACGAGGTCCGAGCGGTCAAGGAGATCCTCGGCTTCGACCCCGACGTCGCCTTCCACATCGACCCCGACGTCCTCGAGCACACCCGCCGCGTCGGCGAGCGGGGCAAGGCCGCGCACGAGGCGTGGAACAAGCAGTTCGCCGACTGGGCGCAGGCCAACCCCGAGCGGCGCGCCCTGCTCGAGCGGATGGCGCGCCGCCAGCTGCCCGACGGCTGGCACGAGAAGCTGCCGAGCTGGGAGGTCGGCGGCGACCCCGTCGCCACCCGCAAGGCGCTGCAGAAGATCCTCGGCGAGATCGGGCCGGTGCTGCCCGAGCTGTGGGGCGGGTCGGCCGACCTCGCGGAGAGCAACAACACCACGATCAAGGGCGCGGACTCGTTCGGGCCCTCGACGGTCAGCACGAACACCTGGGGCCAGATGAGCCCCTACGGCCGGACGCTGCACTTCGGCGTCCGCGAGCACGCCATGGGCTCGATCCTCAACGGCATCGCCCTGCACGGCGGCACCCGCGTCTACGGCGGCACGTTCCTCATCTTCTCGGACTACATGCGCCCGCCGGTGCGCCTGGCCGCGCTGATGAAGCTGCCGACCACCTACATCTGGACCCACGACTCGATCGGCCTCGGCGAGGACGGGCCGACCCACCAGCCCATCGAGCAGCTCGCCTCGCTGCGCGCGGTGCCGGGCCTGTCGATCGTGCGGCCGGCCGACGCCAACGAGACCGCGGCGGGCATCCGCCACGTCCTCGACAACCCCACCGGCCCGGCCGGCTTCGCCCTCACCCGGCAGAACCTGCCGATCCTCGAGGGCACCGACACCGACGGCGTCGGCAAGGGCGGCTACGTCCTGCAGGACGCCAGCGGCGGCCAGCCGCAGCTGATCCTCATCGCCACCGGCTCGGAGGTCCAGCTCGCGGTCGAGGCCCGGAAGGTCTTCGAGGACGAGGGCGTTCCCACCCGCGTGGTGAGCATGCCGTGCGTCGAGTGGTTCGAGGCGCAGGACCGCTCGTACACCCGCCACGTGCTCCCGCCCGAGGTCTCCGCGCGCGTCTCGGTCGAGGCCGCGGTCGCCCAGACCTGGCACAAGTTCGTCGGCGACGACGGCGAGTGCGTCTCGATCGAGCACTTCGGCGCCAGCGCCGACTACAAGACCCTGTTCCAGCAGTTCGGCTTCACCACCGAGCACGTGGTCGAGGCCGGGCGACGCACGCTCGCGCGCGCCGCCGAGCGTTCCTGATCCCGGTCCCGCGTCTCGAGGAGGACCCCTCATGGCCAGCAACACGCCCCTCGCCGACCTCTCCGCGGCCGGCGTCTCCGTCTGGCTCGACGACCTGTCGCGCCAGCGCATCGAGTCCGGCAACTTCGCCGAGCTCATCGAGTCGTACGAGGTCGTCGGCGTCACCAGCAACCCGACGATCTTCGCCAGCGCCTTCTCGCAGGCGGATTACTACGCCGAGGAGATCGACGGGCTCGCCGCCCGCGGCGCCTCGGTCGAGGACGCCATCCGCGAGCTGACGACCGAGGACGTGCGCCGCACCTGCGACGTCTTCCGCGGCGTCTGGCAGCGCACCGACGGCGTCGACGGCCGCGTCTCGCTCGAGGTCGACCCGGGCAAGGCCCACGACACCGAGGCCACCGTGGCCGAGGCCGCCGACCTCTGGAAGACGGTCGACCGACCCAACCTGATGATCAAGATCCCGGCGACCCGCGAGGGCATCCCGGCGATCACGCGCACGCTCGCCGAGGGCATCAGCGTCAACGTCACGCTGATCTTCTCCGTCGAGCGCTACCGCGAGGTGATGGACGCGTTCCTCGCCGGCATGGAGCAGGCCCGCGCCAACGGCCACGACCTCGCGCCGATGGCCTCGGTCGCGTCGTTCTTCGTCTCCCGTGTCGACAGCGAGGTCGACAAGCGCCTGGAGGCCATCGGCACCGACGCCGCGCTCAACCTGCGCGGCACGGCGGCCATCGCCAACGCGCGGCTGGCCTACGCGGCGTTCCTCGAGGTGTTCGGCACCGAGCGCTGGGCCGCCCTGAAGGGCGCGGGCGCCAAGCCGCAGCGCCCGCTGTGGGCCTCGACCGGCGTCAAGAACAAGGCCTACCCGGACACCCTCTACGTCACGGAGCTGGCCGCGCCGAACACGGTCAACACGATGCCGGAGGCGACGCTCAAGGCGTTCGCCGACCACGGCGAGCTGCACGGCGACGCCGTCTCGGGCACCGAGGACGCCGCCCGCGAGGTTTTCGCCGGGTTGGCCCACGTCGGCATCGACATGGACGACGTGTTCCTGACCCTGGAGAACGAGGGCGTCACGAAGTTCGACGACTCCTGGGCGGAGCTGACCCAGACCGTGTCCGACCAGCTGACCCGCCGCAGCCCGGAGCAGGCGAAGTGAGCGAGGCAGCCGAGGTCCGCATCGTCGACCAGGGGCTCGCCGACGCGGCCGCCGCGCTGGTCGAGAAGCTCGTCGGCGACGGCGTCGCCTCCAAGCTCGCGGCCGGGGACCCCACCCTGTGGGGCCCGGACGCGGAGCCCGAGGCGAGCAAGCGGCTGAACTGGGTGCGCCTGCACGAGACCTCGAAGCCGCTGGTCGACGAGCTCACCGCCCTGCGCCGCGAGCTGCACGACGACGGCATCGACCGCGTCGTGCTGGCCGGCATGGGCGGGTCGTCGCTCGCGCCGGAGGTCATCTGCGCGACGCGCTCGGGCGGCCCGGTCGGCGGCGAGTACCCGCTGGTCGTGCTCGACACCACCGACCCCATGCAGGTGTCGGACGCGCTCGCCGGGGACCTGGGCCGCACCGTGCTCGTCGTGTCGTCGAAGTCCGGCGGCACCGTCGAGACCGACAGCCAGCGCCGGGTGTTCGCCGAGGTCTTCGAGGCGAACGGCATCGACCCGGCGTCGCGGATGGTCGTCGTCACCGACCCCGGCACGAAGCTCGGTGACCTGGCGCGCGACCAGGGCTACCGCAAGCTCGTCGAGGCCGACCCGGGCGTCGGCGGGCGCTACTCGGCGCTCACGGCGTTCGGGCTCGTGCCCTCGGCGCTCACCGGCGTCGACGTCGGGGAGCTGCTCGACGAGGCCGCCGCGGCGGCCCCCGAGCTCGCCCGCGACGCGTCCGACAACCCCGCGATCGTGCTCGCGGCGGCGATGGCCGCCGCGCACGGCAACGGCGCGGAGAAGGTCGTGCTCGCCGACACCGGCTCCGGGCTCGTCGGCTTCGGCAACTGGGCCGAGCAGCTGATCGCCGAGTCGACCGGGAAGCAGGGCACGGGTCTGCTGCCGGTCGTCGTCGAGGACGCGGACGCGCCCGGTTTCGCCGACCACGGCGCCGACGCCACGCCCGTCGCGATCGGGCCCGCGGGCTCGGGCGCGCAGGTGTCGGTCACCGGCACCCTCGGCGGGCAGTTCCTGCTGTGGGAGACCGCGGTCGCGCTCGCCGGGCGCCTCATCGGCATCAACCCGTTCGACCAGCCCGACGTCGAGTCGGCCAAGCAGGCCACGCGTGACCTGCTCGCGTCGGCCGAGGACGGGTCGGGGGACGCGGGCGCCGACGACGCCCCGATCACCACCGACGGCGTCATCGAGATCCGCACGGCCGGGGACGCCGGGTGGCTCGGCCGGCCCGACACGGTCATCGACGCGATCCAGGCGCTGGTCCGTGCGGCCCCCGACGCCGGGTACATCGCGGTCCAGGCCTATCTCGACCGGCTCGACGACGCGTCGTTCGCGACGCTGCGCGCCGAGCTCGCCAAGGCCACCGGCCTGCAGACCACGTTCGGCTGGGGCCCGCGCTTCCTGCACTCCACCGGCCAGTACCACAAGGGCGGGCACCAGAACGGCGTGTTCCTGCAGATCACGGGCTCGGTGGCCGACGACCTCGCCATCCCGGGCCAGCCGTTCTCGTTCGGCACCCTGGAGCACGCCCAGGCCACGGGCGACGCCGGCGTGCTCGCCGCACCCAAGAACGGCGGCACGGCACGTCCCGTGCTGCGCCTGCACCTGGCCGACCGCGCGGCCGGGCTCGTGGCGGTGGCGAACGCGGTGCGGGAGGTGAGTCGGTGACGCGCCAGACAGGCGCCGACGACACCTGGACCAACCCCCTGCGCGACGCCCGCGACAAGCGGCTGCCGCGCATCGCCGGGCCCTCGGGCCTCGTGCTGTTCGGCGTGACCGGGGACCTGGCACGCAAGAAGCTGATGCCGGCCATCTACGACCTGGCGAACCGGGGGCTGCTGCCGCCCGGCTTCGCCCTGGTCGGCTTCGCGCGGCGGGACTGGGAGGACCAGGACTTCGCGGAGGTCGTCCACGACGCCGTGCGCGAGCACTCCCGGACCCCCTTCCGCCAGGAGGTGTGGGACCGGCTGGCCGAGGGCCTGCGCTTCGTGCAGGGCACGTTCGACGACGACGAGTCGTTCGACCGGCTCGCCGCGTGCGTCGCCGAGCTCGACGCCGAGCGCGGCACGAACGGCAACCACGCGTTCTACCTGTCGATCCCGCCGTCGGCGTTCCCGACCGTCTGCAAGCAGCTCTCGCGGTCGGGCCTCGCCGACGACGACGGCGACGTCTGGCGCCGGGTGGTCATCGAGAAGCCGTTCGGGCACGACCTGCGCTCGGCGCGGGAGCTCAACGGGATCGTCAACGACGTCTTCCCCGAGGACGCGGTCTTCCGCATCGACCACTACCTCGGCAAGGAGACCGTCCAGAACCTGCTCGCGCTGCGGTTCGCCAACGAGCTGTTCGAGCCGATCTGGAACGCCCACCACGTCGACCACGTGCAGATCACGATGGCCGAGGACATCGGCGTCGGCGGGCGCGCGGGCTACTACGACGGCATCGGCGCGGCCCGCGACGTCATCCAGAACCACCTCCTGCAGCTGCTCGCGCTGACGGCGATGGAGGAGCCCGTCTCCTTCTCCCCCCACGACCTGCGCGAGGAGAAGATCAAGGTCCTGTCGGCGACGTCGCTCGCCGAACCGATCGACGAGACCACCGCCCGCGGGCAGTACGCCGCCGGGTGGCAGGGCTCGACCGAGGTCAAGGGCCTGCAGCAGGAGGAGGGCTTCCCGCCCGACTCGGTGACCGAGACCTACGCGGCCATCACGTGCGAGGTGAACACCCGCCGCTGGGCGGGCGTGCCGTTCTACCTGCGCACCGGCAAGCGGCTGGGGCGGCGGGTCACCGAGATCGCGGTGGTGTTCAAGCGCGCCCCGCACCTGCCGTTCGACCAGACGATGACCGAGGAGCTGGGCCAGAACGCGCTGGTCGTGCGCGTGCAGCCGGACGAGGGCGTCACCCTGCGGTTCGGCTCGAAGGTGCCAGGCTCGGGCATGGAGGTCCGCGACGTCACGATGGACTTCGGCTACGGCACGGCGTTCACCGAGGCCTCGCCGGAGGCCTACGAGCGCCTGCTGCTCGACGTCCTGCTCGGCGAGCCGTCGCTGTTCCCCACCAACACCGAGGTCGAGCTGTCCTGGCGCATCCTCGACCCCGTGATCGAGAAGTGGCACCGCGAGGGCTCACCGGACAGCTACGCCGCCGGCACCTGGGGCCCGCCGTCCGCCGACGCCCTGCTCGAGCGCACCGGCCGCTCCTGGCGGCGCCCGTGAACCCGGAGGGGGACCGATGATCGTCGACCTGCCGTCGACGGACACGTCGGCGGTCAACCGCACCATGGTCGACCTGCGCGAGAGCGCGGGCGCCGTCGCGCTCGGCCGCGTGCTGACGTTGCTGATCATCACCGAGGACGGGCCGGAGGCCGAGCAGGCCATCCAGGCCGCCAACGACGCCAGCCGCGAGCACCCGTGCCGCGTGCTCGTGCTGGCCCGCGGGGTGCGCCGGGCGGCCTCGCGGCTCGACGCGCAGATCCGCATCGGCGGGGACGCGGGCGCCAGCGAGGTCATCGTCCTGCGCATGTACGGCCCGCTGGCCGACCAGGGCGGCGCCATCGTGGTGCCGCTGCTGCTGCCGGACGCGCCGATCGTCGCGTGGTGGCCGGGCGAGGCCCCGGTGAGCCCGGCGGAGGACCCGGTGGGCAGCGTCGCGGGCCGGCGCATCACCGACGTCTCCACCGCGAAGTCGCCGTCGAAGGCGCTGGCCAAGCTGCGCCAGCGCTACCACCCCGGCGACACCGACCTCGCCTGGAGCCGCATCACGAGCTGGCGGGCGCTGCTGACCGCCGCCCTCGACCAGCCGCCGCACGAGCGCATCACCAGCGCGACCGTCGCCGGGTCCTCGGACTCCGCGTCGACCGACCTGCTCGCGGGCTGGCTGTCGTCGCGGCTCGGGTGCCCGGTCCAGCGCACGACCAAGGACGTCCCCGGCGGCGAGGGCGGTCAGATCGCCACGGTCCGGCTCGAGCGGGCGTCGGGTGCGGTGGAGCTGCGGCGCCTCGACGCGAAGAGCGCGGTGCTCTCCCAGCCCGGCGAGCCCGACCGGCGCGTCGCCCTCTCGCGGCGCACCACCCGCGAGTGCCTCGCCGAGGAACTGCGTCGCCTCGACCCCGACGAGATCTTCGCGGAGGCCCTCGAGGCGGTCCCGGCCGGACGGTCGCGGACGTCCAGGAAGGTGGGCGTGTGAGCCTGCCGCCCAGCAACCGCGAGGTGGTCGTCCACCCCGACGAGGACGCGACCGCCACCGACGCCGGCGAGCGACTGATCACGGCCCTGGCCGCGGCGCAGGCGGCGCGCGGGACGGCGTCGGTGGTGCTCACCGGCGGCGGTATCGGCATCGCGATGCTGCGGGCCGTTGCCGCGTCCGGGCGCCGCGACAGCGTCGACTGGGGCGCGGTCGAGGTCTTCTGGGGCGACGAGCGCTTCGTCCCGGCCGGCGACGCCGAGCGCAACGACGCCCAGGCCCGCGAGGCGCTGCTCGACGCGCTGCCCCTCGACGCGGGGCGCGTGCACCCCATGCCGGCCGCCGACGCCCCCGAGGAGGCCGGCGGCGGCGACCCCGACGTGGCGGCCGACGTCTACGCGAAGACGCTGTCCGCGGCCGCGTCGCGGCTCGTGGGGGACGAGGGTGTCCCCGCCTTCGACGTCCTCCTCGCGGGCTGCGGGCCGGAGGGCCACGTGCTCTCGGTGTTCCCGGACTCCCCCGCCGTGCACGCGGGCTCGGCCGGTGTCGTCGCCGTGCGCGACTGCCCCAAGCCGCCGCCGACGCGCGTCAGCCTGACGCTGCCGGCGGCCCGCCACGCCCGGGAGGTGTGGCTGGTGGCCGCCGGCGCGGGCAAGGCCGAGGCGATCGCCCGTGCCGGGCACGGGGCCTCGGAGGTCGACGTGCCGATCGCCGGGCTGCGCGGCACCGAGCGGACGCTGTGGCTGCTCGACGCCGAGGCCGCGGCGCAGCTGTGAGGCGCACCGCGGCCGGCAGCGAACGGGTATCTCGCTGCTTCTAAGCGAGCGAACGGCCCGTTCGCTGCGGCGCCGGGGACTCCCACGGGCGGAGCGAACGGTCGAGGAGCTCCCAGCAGCGACGCTGGGCGAGCCAGGCCCGGACGACCGCGAGGTCCTCCCGCGGCGTGTGCTCGCGGGCCGGGCCCGACGGCCAGGCGGGGTCGCGTCCGGTCGGGTCGCCGGTGCCGCGCGAGTCGGCGCCGTAGCGCGCGACGAGCAGGACGCCGACGGCGAGGGCGGCGAGCACGGCAAGGGTGGTGAGCATCGGGGCCTCCTGGGGCGAGTGGCTGCTGACGTCCACGGTGGCCCCCAGTGGCAGGAGCTGCCAGGGCCACTTCACGAGTAGTGGCAGAAGCAGTGGCAGAAGTGGCAGAATCCCGGGCATGGACGACCACGTCGGCGCGTCGAGCCTCGCGCGGCTGCTCACCGGGTGGCGCGAGGGCGCGGGTGCGGGGGCCAGCGCCCAGGCCGCGCTCACCGGCCGGATCGCCACGCTCCTCGCGGACGGACGTCTCGCGGTGGGCACCCGCGTGCCCAGCGAGCGGGAGCTGGCCGTGGCGCTCGGGGTGGGGCGCGGCACGGTCGCGGCGGCCTACCAGGAGCTGCGCGAGGACGGCTACCTCGTCCGCCGCCGGGGCTCCGGCACCTGGACCGCCTCGCCGGCCGCGCCGCCGACCGGCGTCGGCACGAGCCCGGCCGCGCTCGACGGCAGCCTGCACGCGGGCGCCACCGGGGTGGCCCCGTTCGCCCCGATGGGCACGCCGACGGTCCGGGCCGGCGAGCGCGCGGTCATCGACCTCGCCCACGCCGCCCCCTGGGCGCCGATGGAGGCCGTCACCGCGGCGACGCAGCGGGCGCTCGCCGAGCTGCCGATGCACCTGGCCTCCACCGGCTACGACGTGCTCGGCCTGCCGTCGCTGCGCGAGGCGGTCGCCGGACGCCTCACCGCGCAGGGCCTGCGCACCTCCCCGGACGAGGTGATGATCACCGCCGGTGCGCAGCACGCCCACTCCCTCGTGGCCCGCACGCTCGTGCGCCCCGGCGACCGCGTGCTCATCGAGCAGCCGACCTACCCCGGCGCCATCGACCTGTGCCGGCACACCTCGGCACGGGCGGTCCCGGTCGCGATGGTCGAGGACGCCGCCACCGGCCGCCCGGGCTGGGACCTCGACGCCCTCGCGGCGGCGATGCGTGCCGCCACCCCGACGCTGGGCTACCTGGTCGCCGACCACCAGAACCCGACCGGCGCGGTGATGCCCCCGGAGACCCGGGCGGCGGTCGTCGCCGCCGCGGGCCGCCACGGCGTCGCGCTCGTGGTCGACGACTGCCTGCGCGAGATGTGGCTCGACGCCCCCGTCCCGCCGCCGCTGGGCGCGTGGGCCGGGGCCGGGGGCACCCCGGTCATCACGACCGGCGGGCTGTCGAAGACGGTGTGGGGCGGCCTGCGCATCGGGTGGCTGCGCGCCCCCCGCACCCTGCTGCGCCGCATCGCCGCCGCGCGCTCGTCGGACGACATCTCGACGCCGGTGCTCGAGCAACTCGTGGCCGTCGGCCTCGTCGAGCGCCTCGACGAGCTGGTCGAGGAGAGCCGCCGCGTGCTCACCCACCGGCGCGACCACCTGCGCGCCGCCCTGGCCCGCGCCCTGCCGGAGTGGCGGGTGCCCGCCCCCTCGGGCGGCTTCAGCCTCTGGGTCGACCTGGGCGTCCCGCGGTCGAGCGCGCTGGTCGAGGCGGCGGGGCGCGTCGGGGTGCACCTCGCCGCCGGACCACGCTTCGCCACCGGGGGCGCCTACGAGCAGTACCTGCGCCTGCCCTACACCCTCTCCCCCGACGCCCTCGACGACGCCGTCGCGCGCCTCGCCGAGGCCTGGGACTCCCTCGGCGTCGGCACGTCGTCCCTGACGACCGTCGTCTGACCCTCCGTCTCCCAGGGCCGCAGGCTGCGGTCGTACGCCTCCCAGAGCCGGCCGTGCGCGGCGGCCCGGTGGGCCAGCTCGGCGATCAGCACCGCGTCGCCCCGCACGGTGTGGGGCCGGCGCGTCACCGGCCAGGCCGGGTCGCGCCCGGTCGGGTCGGCCCCGCTGCGCGTGTCCGCGCCGTAGCGCGCGACCGCGAGGAACCCCAGCACCAGCAGCACACCCCAGAACGTGACCATCCGTCTGTCCTCCCCTGCCCGTTTGCCGAACGAGGACAATTGTCGAAGGCCAGAGCGCTGGACTCCATGACGTTCTCACGGGGATAGTGGCCAGATGACTGCGACTTCGGAGGCACGGCCGCCCTCGCGCCTGGAGAACGACAAGCTGCTCGACGAGACCAACCAGCGCATCCTCCGGGAGCTCGCCGAGGACCCCCGCCAGAGCATGTCGGCGCTGGGCCGGCGCATCGGGATGTCGGCCCCGGCGGTCACCGAGCGGGTGCAGCGGCTCGAGCGCACGGGCGTCATCCGCGGCTACCGCCTCGACATCGACCCCGGCGCGCTCGGCTACCCGATCGCCGCCTGGGTGCGGGTCCGCCCGGCCCTGGGGCACGGCAAGATCGCCGAGCAGATCGCGGCCCGCCAGCCCGAGGTCGTCGAGTGCCACAAGATCACCGGCGAGGACTGCCTGCTCATGCGCGTGCAGGTGCGCGACGTGGCCGATCTCGACCGCGTCCTCGAGGGCTGGCAGGAGCACGCCTCGACGGTCACGTCGGTGATCAAGTCGACGCCGGTGGAGCCGCGGAACATGCTGCCCCTGGCCTGAGCGCGCCGCTGGGCGGCATGATCGGGGCCGCCCTGATCGCCGACCGCGGGAGCGCCCCATGACCGACCCGGCCACCACCACGCCCGGCAGCGTCGTCGTCGGCGTCGACGGCAGCGATGGGTCGCGGGCCGCGCTCGAGTACGCGATGGACGAGGCCGACCGCCGGGGCACGACCGTGCGCGCGCTCATGGCCTACGGCGGCCCGGACGTCTGGACCACGGCCGACGGCGTCCTCCCCGACGCCCGCGTCCTCCACGACGTGGCGGCGCAGGAGGTCCGGGCGGTGGTCGAGGAGGTCGCGGCGGCGCGACGGGCCCGCGGCGCCCCGGTGCCGGTCACCGAGGCCGACATCGCCATGGGCCCGGCCTCGACCGTGCTGCTGCACCACTCGCGCGGCGCCGCCGTCCTCGTCGTCGGGCACCGGGGCCGCGGCGGGCTGGCCAGCCGGGTCATCGGCTCGGTCGGTCTCAGCGCCGTGATCCACGCCGAGTGCACCGTCGTGGTCGTGCGCGACTGATCAGGACTCCAACCCGAACAGGCGGCGCGCGTTCCCGGCGGCGACGGCCTCCCGGTCCGGCTCGGCGACCTCGCCGAGGAACGCCTGGATCTCCGCCGCGGTCGGGTGCTGGAACGGGTAGTCGGTCGAGAACAGCAACCGGTGCGGGGTGGTCACGGTCAGGACGTGCCGCAGCAGGGCCGGGTTGAACATCCCCGAGCTGGTGATGTGCACGTTCGACCGGACGTAGTCCGAGACCGACGGGCGCTCGAGCCCGCGCAGACGGGCCAGCGGGTCCGCGCGGTCGAGCCAGAACAGCAACAGCTCGCCCCAGTGGCCGAGCACGATCTGCAGGTCCGGGTGCCGGTCGAGCGTGCCCCGCAGGATCAGGCGCAGCGCCGCCGTCGCGGCCTCGAGGTGCCAGCCCCACCCGAACGTCGCCAGCCCGAGGTCGGTGAGCGGGTCCAGCCCGCCGTACTGGACCTCGCGCACGACCCGCGGCGGGATCTGCGGGTGGATGAACACCGGCAGACCGCGGCGCGCGGCGGTCGCGAACAGCTCGTCGTACGCGGGGTCGTCGAGGGGCCGGTCGCCGGCGCGGCCGTAGACCATCGTCCCCACGTGGCCCCGGTCGGCGGCCCGCTCGAGCTCGGCCACCGAGGCCTCCGGGTCGGCCATCGGCAGCGTCGCCATCCCCCGCAGCCGTGCCGGGTGGCGGCCGACGGCGTCGGCGAGGGCGTCGTTCGCGTCGCGGCACAGCGGGACGGCGTCGGGGCCGTCGAGCGGGTGGGTGCCCGGCGGCGCGTGGGAGACGACGGCCAGGTCGATGCCCTGGGAGTCCATCGTCGCGAGCCGGCCCTCGTCGAGGTCCGCGAGACGCTCGGCGTGGTCGCCGCGCTCGTTGAAAGCCAGGCTCGCGTCCGCCCGGTCGGGCGGCAGGGTCGTCAGCGCGGCGGTGACGGCCGGCGAGACCCAGTGTTCCTCGATGGCGATCAGCACGCGGGTCAGCCCACCACGACGTCGAGGAGCACCGGACGGGGGCTCCGCAACGCCTCGGAGAGCGCGGGCCCCAGCTCGCCGGGGCGCTCCACCCGCGTCCCAGCGACCCCCTGTCCCGCGGCCAGGGCCACGAAGTCGAGGCCGGGCAGCGTGGTGCCCACCGGCTTGGCGATCCCGAAGTGCGCGGCGAACTGGTCGAGGGCGCGGTAGCGGGCGTTGTGGACGACGACGATCGTCAGCGGGACGCCCAGCTGCCCGGCCGACCACAGCGCCTGGATCCCGTACATCGCCGAGCCGTCGCCGACCAGCGCGACGACCCGCTCGCGGCGGGCCAGGGCCATCCCGACGGCGGCGGGCAGCCCGTGTCCCAGGCCGCCGCTGGCGCACGTGTAGAAGCTCGCCGGGCGGTCGAAGGGCAGGTGGTCGTGCATCGGCCCCCGGGTGGCCGGCGCCTCCTCGACGACGACGGCGTCGTCCGGGCGCAGGTCGGCGAGGGTCTGGAGCAGGAGCTCCTCGCTGATCACGTCCCCGGCCCCGACGCGCTCGGCCGCGGCACGCCGGGGCGGTTGCGGACGGTCGGGCGGCGGGGGTCCGGCGAGCAGCGCGCGGACCCCGTGGCGCAGCCCGGTGACCACCGACGTGCCCACCGGCGTCCACGCGGCGTGGGCCGGGTCCTCGGTGAGCTGGACGAGCGCCGTCGCGTCGGGGACGGCGGTGTCGCCCGGCGCGGCACCCTCGGTGTGGAACGGGAAGACCGGCGAGCCGAGGACGAGGGCGAGGTCGTGGCCCCCGAGGGCGGCCCGGATGCCGTCGTGCGCGGCGGGCAGGAAGCCGCCGAAGAGCGGGTGGGTCTCGGGGAAGCCGCACCGCGGCGACATGGGGGCGGCGTAGACGCGGGCGGCGTGGCGCTCCGCGAGCGCGACGACGTCGGCGAACGCGCCGTCACGGTCGACCTCCCCGCCCACGACGAGGGCCGGGGCCCGCGACGCGGCCAACCGGGCGGCCACGTCGGCGAGGACGTCCGGGTCGCCGGCCACCGAGCCGGCGACGGTGTGGGACGGCACCGCCGGGGCCGGCTCGTCCCAGTCGTCCACCGGCACCGAGACCAGCACCGGCCCGCACGGCGGGGTGCGGGCGACGTGGATCGCGCGGGCCAGCGTCGCGGGGACGTCCGCCGCGCGCGCCGGCTCGCGGCTGTACTTGACGTACGGCTCGGGGAACTCGGCCGGGCGCTCGGCGAACAGGAACGGCTCGCCGGTGAGCAGCGAGCGCGCCTGCTGCCCGGCGACGAGCACCAGCGGCGTGCGGTTGCGGAACGCGGTGAACACGTTGCCCAGCCCGTGCCCCACCCCGGCCGCGGAGTGCAGGTTGACCAGCGCGGGGCGCCCGGTGCCCTGCGCGTACCCGTCGGCCATCCCCACCGCGACCGACTCCTGCAGACCGAGGACGTAGCGGAAGTCGTCGGGGAAGTCGCGGAACATCGGCAGCTCGGTCGATCCCGGGTTGCCGAAGATCGTCGTGATCCCGTGCCCGCGCAGCACGGCCAGTGACGCCTCGCGCACCGTCAGCATCGGGCCAGCCCACCACGACGGGAGTGCCGGGCGCGACCGCCGCTCCCGCTCGCCGGAACCCGGTGCGAGCAACGCGGCATTGCCGGCGTCCTACGCCAGGATCGCCACATCGTCGGCGGCGCGACACGCCGGAGCCGCGACCGGCACGTTCCGCAGGTCCTGGTGCTTGTCGATCATGCGAAACGTGCCGGTCGCCGCCCTGGGGCCACACCAGCCCCGTGATCAACGGGTAGTTCGTGCGCGTAGAAGCAGCGAACCGCCCGTTCGCCGCATCAGGGCTCGTCAGGGCTCGTCGACGAGGTCGCCGGCCAGGTACTCCTCGTACGCGGCGAGGTCGAGCAGGCCGTGGCCGCAGTAGTTGAACAGGATGACGCGGTCCTCGTTCTTGGCCGTGGCGTCGTTGGCCTCCTGGATCACCGACGCGATGCCGTGGCCCGCCTCCGGGGCCGGGAGCTTGCCCTCGACGCGGGCGAACAGCACGTTGGCCTCGAACACCGCGCGCTGGCGGTGCGCCACGGCCTCCATCCGCCCCTCGTGCACGAGCTTGGAGATGATCGGCGAGTCGCCGTGGTAGCGCAGGCCGCCGGCGTGGATGCCCGGCGGCACGAAGTCGTGGCCCAGCGTGTACATGTTCATCAGCGGCGTGAACCCGGCCGTGTCGCCGAAGTCGTACTCGTAGCGGCCCTGGGTCAGGGTCGGGCAGGACGCGGGCTCGGCAGCGAGCAGGCGCACCGACGGGTCGGGCAGGAACGGCAGGGCGACGCCGCCGAGGTTCGACCCGCCGCCGCAGGGGGCGATGACGACGTCCGGGCGGGTCTCCCCCGCCTGGGCCAGCTGCTGCTGGGCCTCCAGGCCGATGACCGTCTGGTGCAGCAGCACGTGGTTGAGCACCGAGCCCAGCGCGTAGTGCGTGTCGTCGCGGCCGACGGCGTCGCGGACGGCGTCGGAGATCGCCGCGCCGAGCGACCCGGGGTGCGACGGGTCGTCGATCGGCGACGGGACGACGGTGCCGCCCCACGTCTCCATGATCACCTTGCGGTAGGGCTTCTGCTCGAAACTCTTGCGCACCATGTAGACGGCGCACTCGAGGTCGTACTGCGCGGCCGCGAAGCTCAGCGCCGTGCCCCACTGGCCGGCGCCGGTCTCCGTGGTGAGCCGGGTGATGCCCTCCTTGGCGTTGTAGAACGCCTGGGGCACCGCGGAGTTCGGCTTGTGCGACCCGGCGGGCGACACCGACTCGTCCTTGAAGTAGATCCGCGCCGTGGTGCCGAGGGCGGCCTCCAGCCGCCGGGCCCGCACGAGCGGCGTCGGCCGCCACAGGCGCAGGACGTCGAGGACCTCGCCCGGGATGTCGATCCACGGATCGGCCGACATCTCCTGGCCGATGAGCTCGCTCGCGAACAGGGGCGCGAGGTCGTCCGGGCCCACCGGCTCCCGCGTCGCCGGGTGCAGCGGTGGGTCCAACGGCGACGCGAGGTGCGGGGCGACGTTGAACCACGCCGTGGGCAGCGCGGACTGCGGGAGCGAGAAGCGGGTGTCGGTGGTGTCAGCTGGGGCCGCCATGACCCCGCATGATGTCAGCTCTCGCCGCGCCTGGCGCGGAGCTTCTGCAGCGCCTCGTCGAGCAGCGCCTCACCGTCGGCGTCGGAGCGGCGCTCCTTCACGTACGCGAGGTGGGTCTTGTACGGCTCGGTGCGCTTGGCCGGCGGCGGATTCTTCTCGTCCGTGTTAGCCGGAAGGCCGCACCGCGGGCAGTCCCACGACGAGGGGATCTCGGCGTCGACCGCGAACGACGGACGCGTCTCGTGCCCGTTCGAGCACCAGAACGAGACCACGGTGCGCGCCGCGCTCTCCCCGCGCTCGGACTCCCCCATGGGCCCCGAGCCCACCCGGGTGCCTCGGATCGCGTTGCCAGTCGCCATCGCCGGAGTACCTCCGCGTCCAGGGCGGCCGGGCGCTCGGCACCCGGGCCGCCGGTCAACCTTCGATCTTGACGAGCAGCCCCGTGCCGACGATCGAGATCAGCCAGATGGCACCCACGAACAGGGTGAGCCGGTCGAGGTTCTTCTCCACGACGCTCGACCCGGCGAGGCTCGACTGGACCCCGCCACCGAACAGCGACGACAGCCCGCCGCCCCGCCCGCGGTGCAGCAGCACCAGCAGCACCAGCAGCACGCTGGACGCGATGAGCAGGATGTCGAGGAACAGTCGCATGTCGGTGTCCGTGACCTCCGGGTGCCGGCCCCGCCCGGTCGGGCGGGGCTCTGGCCGTCCCCGACGTGCGGGAGCGGCGCTTGTGGGGCACGATACCCGCCCCTCATCACGGCCCCGCCACGACCCGCAGGTAGCGGGCCCGCCGGCTGGGCCGGTCAGGGCAGCGGGCCCCCGGCCGCGAGGGCGCAGAGCTCGGCGAACCCCTCGGGGTCGAGGCTCGCGCCGCCGACCAGAGCACCGTCGATGTCGTCGGAGCGCACCAGCTCGGCGACGTTGTTCGACTTCACCGAGCCGCCGTAGAGGATGCGCACCGCGTCGGCCACGCCGGCGCCGTGGGTCTCCCGCAGCCGCTCCCGCAGCGCGTGGCACACCTCCTGGGCGTCGGCGACGCCCGCGGACTTGCCCGTGCCGATCGCCCACACCGGCTCGTAGGCCACGACCACCTTGGCGACGTCGTCGCCGGGGAGGCCCTTGAGCGCCCCGTCGAGCTGGCCGGTGCAGTGCGGGACGTGGTCGCCCGCGTCGCGGACCTGCTCACCCTCGCCCAGGCACAGGATCGGGGTGAGGCCGTGGCGCAGCGCGGCCGCCACCTTGCGGTTGACCAGCTCGTCGTCCTCGCCGTGGATCGTGCGGCGCTCCGAGTGCCCGACGACCACCCACGTGCAGCCGAGCTTCGCGAGCATCGCGCCCGAGACGTCCCCGGTGTAGGCCCCGGAGTCCTCCGGGGAGAGGTCCTGGCCGCCGTAGGTGATCGGCATCGCGTCCGCGTCGACCAGCGTCTGGACGCTGCGCAGGTCGGTGAACGGCGGGAGCACCGCGACGTCGACGGCGTCGTAGTACTTGCCGGGCAGCGCGAAGGCGAGCTTCTGGGTCACCCCGATGGCCTCGAGGTGGTTGAGGTTCATCTTCCAGTTGCCGGCGATGAGCGGCTTGCGGGCCATCAGCTCTCCTCGTTCGATGGTCGAGCTCCGCTGCGCTCCGTCTCCTCGAGGACGGCGATACCCGGCAGGACGTGACCCTCGAGGAACTCCAGCGAGGCCCCGCCACCGGTCGAGATGTGGCCGAAGCTGCTCTCGTCCAGCCCCGCGGCGCGGATGGCCGAGGCCGAGTCGCCACCGCCGATGACGCTGAACGCGGACGACGCCGCGACCTTCTCGGCCACGCCCGTCGTCCCGGCCGCGAACGGCTCCATCTCGAACACGCCCATCGGGCCGTTCCAGAACACCGTGGCCGCGTCGGCCAGCGCGTCGCCGAACGCCGCGACCGTCTCCGGCCCCACGTCGAGGCCCAGCCAGCCCGCCCCGGCATCAGCCATCTCCGACACCGGCACGGTGCGGGTCTCGGCGTCGGCCGCGAACTCGGACGCGACGACCACGTCGGTGGGCAGCAGGAGGGTGTCGGCGTACTCCGTGAGCAGGTCCTTGCAGGTGTCGATCTGGTCGGACTCGAGCTTCGACCCGCCGACGTCGTGGCCCTGCGCGGCGAGGAACGTGAAGCACATGGCCCCGCCCACGAGCAGCCGGTCGACCTTGGGCAGCAGGTTCGACAGGACGCCGAGCTTGTCGGACACCTTCGACCCGCCGAGGATCACCACGTAGGGCCGCTCGGGGTCGCCGACGAGCCGGCGCAGCACCTCGGTCTCGCGGGCCACGAGCTCGCCGCCGTAGGCCGGCAGCTCGCGCGCCACCTCGACCACCGAGGCCTGCTCGCGGTGCACCACGCCGAAGCCGTCGGAGACGAACGCGCCCCCCGGCACCAGGGCCGCGAGCTCCCCCGCGAGCTGGGCGCGCTCGTCGGCGTCGCCGGTCTCGCGCGGGTCGCAGCGGACGTTGGCGAGCATCGCCACCTCGCCGGCCCGCAGGCCCTCGGCCTCGGACCGCGCGGACTCGCCGACCACGTCGCCCGCCAGCTTCACCCGCTGGTCGAGCAGCTGGCCCAGCCGCCCGGCGACCGGCGTGAGGGTCATCTTCGGGTCGCGGCCACCCGGCTCGCCGTCCTTCGGGCGACCGAGGTGGGCCATCACCAGCAGCCTCGCCCCGGCCTCGAGGAGCTTGCGGATCGTCGGCAGCGCGGCCTGGATCCGGCCGTCGTCGGTGATCGTGTAGCCGTCGAGGGGCACGTTGAAGTCCGCGCGCAGCAGGACGTAGCGGTCCTGCACACCCTCGCCGACGAGGTCGTCGACGGTGCGCATCAGAGCTTCGAACCGACGAGCGTGGTCAGGTCCACGACGCGGTTCGAGTAGCCCCACTCGTTGTCGTACCAGCCGACGATCTTGACCATGCGGTTGCCGAGCACCTTGGTCATCCCGGCGTCGAACGTGCAGGACGCGGGCGCCCCGACGATGTCGGTGGAGACGATCGGGTCCTCGGTGTAGACGAGGACGTCCTTGAGCTCGCCGTCGGCGGCCTTCTTGAACGCGGCGTTGATCGCCTCGACGGTGACGTCGGTGTTCAGCGTGGCGGTGAGGTCGGTGACCGAGCCGTCGCTGACCGGCACGCGGTACGCCATGCCGGTGACCTTGCCCTCCAGGGCGGGCAGCGCCAGGGCCGTGGCCTCGGCGGCGCCGCTCGTGGTGGGGATGATGTTGACCGCGGCGGCCCGGGCCCGGCGCAGGTCCTTGTGCGGGGCGTCGTGGACGCGCTGGTCGCCGGTGTAGGCGTGGATCGTCGACATGAAGCCGGTCTCGACGCCGAACTCGTCGTTGAGCACCTTGAGCATCGGCGCGACGCAGTTCGTGGTGCACGAGGCGTTCGACAGGATGTTCTGGCTGCCGTCGTACGAGGAGTCGTTGATGCCCATGACGACGGTCAGGTCCTCGCCCTTGGCGGGCGCGGAGATGACGACCTTCTTGGCGCCGGCCTTGAGGTGCTTCCCGGCCGAGTCGGCGTCGGTGAAGATGCCCGACGACTCGATGACGACGTCGACGCCGAGGTCGCCCCACGGCAGCGACGCCGGGTCCTTCTCCGCGTAGGCCTTCACCGTGGTGCCGTTGACGATCAGCGCGTCGTCGGTGTACTCGACCGTGCCGTCGAAACGCCCGTGCACCGAGTCGTAGCGCAGCAGGTGCGCCAGCGTCTTGTTGTCGGTGATGTCGTTGACCGCGAGCACCTCGATGTCGGCCTTGCCCTCCGCGCGCTGCTTCTCCAGCGCCCGGAAGACGTTGCGACCGATGCGACCGAACCCGTTGATCCCGATACGGACCGTCACTGCGCCTCGCCCTACCCCTCGGTTGACGGATCGTCGCCACGCTGCGCGTGAGCAGCAGCGTTCCCACTCGGCTCGCCACCCTAACGGCACCGGGCGCCCGTTCTCAGCCGTCGTGGGCGACGCCTCCCGTCAGCGGTCGGCCATCTCCGCCATCTCCGCCATCTCCTCGGTGACCACCGAGGAGGTGTCGGGCACGCGCATGTCCTTGGCCTTCTTGTCGGCCATGGCGAGCAGCCGCCGGATCCGCCCGGCGACCGCGTCCTTGGTCATCGGCGGGTCGGCGAGCTGGCCCAGCTCCTCGAGCGAGGCCTGCTCGTGCTCCACGCGCAGCCGGCCGGCCTGGACCAGGTGGTCGGGCACCTCGTCGCCGAGCAGCTCCAGCGCGCGGTTGACCCGGGCCGACGCCGTCACGGCGGCCTTGACCGAGCGGCGCAGGTTGGCGTCGTCGAAGTTCGCGAGACGGTTGGCCGTCGCGCGCACCTCCCGGCGCATGCGGCGCTCCTCCCAGGCGAGCACCGAGGTGTGCGCGCCCAGGCGGGTCAGCAGCGCGCCGATGGCGTCGCCGTCGCGGACCACGACGCGGTCGGCGCCGCGCACCTCGCGTGCCTTGGCGACCACCCCGAGCCGGCGGGCGGCGCCGACCAGCGCCATCGCCGCCTCCATCCCGGGGCACGTGATCTCCAGCGCCGAGCTGCGGCCGGGCTCGGTGAGCGAGCCGTGGGCCAGGAACGCCCCGCGCCACGCGGCCTCGGCGTCGCACACCCCGCCGGACACCACCTGCGGCGGCAGGCCCCGGACGGGGCGACCGCGCGGGTCGAGCAGCCCGGTCTGGCGGGCCAATGAGTCGCCGTCGGTGGCGACCCGCACGACGTAGCGCGTGCCCTTGCGCAGCCCGCCCTGGGACAGGACGTGCACCTCGGGGTTGTGCCCGTAGAGGTCGTGGATCTCCCCGCGCAGGCGGCGGGCCGCGGCGCCGGTGTCGAGCTCGGCCTCGACGACGACGCGGCCGCCGACGATGTGCAGGCCGCCGCCGAAGCGGAGCATGGCCGCCACCTCGGCGCGCCGGCAGCACGTCTTGGTCACCGCGAGCCGGCTCAGCTCGTCCTTGACCGCTGCGGTCATGGCCACCTTCGGTCCTCCTCCTGGTGGGGGCGGGCGGGCTCGCGAGCACCGTCGCGAGCGGGGTCGGCACCCGGCACGGCGACGCCGTTCGTCCCGGGTCCGGGGGCGGCACCGTCGCGGTGCGGCGCACGGAGGTGGGCGGCGTCGGCGAGCGCCTCCGCCAGCGCGTCGGGGTCGTGCCGGGCGCTGCCGTCGGGCGTGCCGACGGTGGTGAGCAGCGTGTCCGCGCCGAACGCCTCGGCGCCGCGGCGCAGCCGGTCGGGCTCGGGGACGGCGGCGGTGTCGGCGACGACCACGTCGAGCCGCAGGCGCGGCGCGTGCGCGGCGAGCACCTCGAGGTGCTGCTCGGGCGAGAAGCCGGCCGTCTCGCCGGGCTGGGGCGCGAGGTTGAGCACGAGGACCTTGCGGGCCTCGCTCTCCGAGAGCGCCGCGAACTGCTCGGGCACGAGCAGGTGCGGCAGCACGCTGGAGAACCACGAGCCGGGCCCGAGCGTGACGAGGTCGGCCTCCCGCAGCGCCGCGCACGCCTCCGGGCACGCCTTCGGGCGCCGGGGGTCGAGCCGGACCTGCTGGACCTTGCCCGGCGTCGTGGCCACGGCGACCTGCCCGCGGATGCGGTGGGCGACGTCCCGCCCCTGATCGCCGCCGCCGGGGCCGCGGATGCCGGTGACGTCGGCCTCGATGTCCACCGGCTGCGGGCTCATCGGCAGCACCCGGCCGGTGACGCCGAGCAGGTGGCAGGCCTGGTCGAGCGCGGCCACCGGGTCGTCGAGGACCTCCAGCAGCCCGGCCAGCACCAGGTTGCCCACGGCGTGGCCGGCGAGGGCGCCGTGACCGCCGTAGCGGTGCTCGAACAGCCGCTGCCACAGGGTGTTCTCCGGCCCGGCGTTCTCCTGGCCGGCGAGGGCGCCGAGGGCCATGCGCAGGTCGCCGAGCGGCAGGATGTCCAGCTCGCGGCGGATGCGGCCCGACGAGCCGCCGTCGTCGGCGACCACGACGATCGCGGTGATGTCGTCGGTGAGCCGCCGCAGCGCCGACAGCGTCGCGTGCAGACCGTGCCCGCCGCCGAGCGCGACCGCCTTCAGCGGCCGGGCGCCGGTCACTCCCGCCCCACGTCGCGGTGCGACACCGTCACCTGCACGTCGTCCTGGCCGGCCATCCGGCGGGCGAGCTCCTCGGCGATCGCGACGCTGCGGTGCTTGCCGCCCGTGCAGCCGACGGCGACGGTGAGGTAGCGCTTGCCCTCGCGCCGGTAGCCGGCGCCGACCAGCCGCAGCAGGTCCAGGTAGCGCTCGAGGAACTCCTCGGCACCCTCCTGCGAGAGCACGTAGTCGCTGACCACGGCCTCGCGCCCGTCGTGCTCGCGCAGCTCGGGGATCCAGTGCGGGTTGGGCAGGAAGCGCATGTCGATCACGAGGTCGGCGTCCGGCGGCAGCCCGTGCTTGTAGCCGAACGAGACGACGGTGACGCTGTGCCCGACGTCCGCGGTGGCGTCGCCGAACGCGCTCTCGATGGCCGTGCGCAGCTGGTGCACCGAGCGGTTGGAGGTGTCGACGACGAGGTCGGCCTGGTCGTGCAACGGCGCCAGCAGCTCGCGCTCGGCGCGGATGCCGTCGGAGAGCCGCCCGTCGCCCTGCAGCGGGTGCGAGCGCCGGTTGGCCTCGAACCGGCGGATGAGCACGGCGTCCGAGGCGTCGAGGAACAGCACCCGGGGGCGGTGGCCGCGCGCGTCGAGCTCCTTGATGACCGCGCCGAGGTCGGCGGTGAACGCGCGGCTGCGCACGTCCATGACGACCGCGATGCGCGTGACCTGGCCCGACGAGCGCGCCCCGAGGTCGACCATCGTCTCGATCAGCTCGGGCGGCAGGTTGTCCACCACGAACCACCCGAGGTCCTCGAGCACCTTGGCCGCGGTGCTGCGACCCGCCCCGGACAGGCCGGAGACGATCGCGACCTCGATCCCGCCCGGGTGTGCCGGTGCGCCCGCCCGGTCCGTCATGCCGTCCCCCCGTCCTGGTCCTGCAGCGCGGCCAGGACCGCTTCCGCCGTGCGCCGGCCGACGCCCGGCACCTCGGTGATCTCCTCGACCGTGGCGGCGCGCAGCTTCTTGACCGACCCGAAGTGCTTGATCAGCGCGGTGCGGCGCGCCTCCCCCAGCCCCGGCACCCCGTCGAGCGCGGACGCCGTCATCCGTGTCGAACGCTTCTGGCGGTGATAGGTGATGGCGAAGCGGTGCGCCTCGTCGCGGACCCGCTGGAGGAGGTACAGCGCCTCACTCGTGCGGGGGAGGATCGCCGGGTCCTCCTCGCCGGGCAGCCACACCTCCTCGAGGCGCTTGGCCAGACCCACCACGGCGACGTCGGAGATCCCCAGCTCGCCGAGGACCTCGGCCGCCGCCGCCACCTGCGGGGCGCCACCGTCGACGACGAGCAGGTTCGGCGGGTAGGCGAACCTGCGCAGCCGCCCCGTGGTCGGGTCGATCCCCGGGGGCGGGCCGTCGTGGGTGGGGTCGATCTCGCCCGTCGCCGGGGAGCCGTCGCTGGTCTCCCCCGCGCACGCCGTGTCGGTGTGGTCCGGGGCGTCCTCGGCGGTCTCCCGCAGGTAGCGGGCGAACCGGCGCCGGACGACCTCGGCGATCGCCGCGACGTCGCCGCCCTCGGCGCCGCCGCGGATCGAGTAGCGCCGGTAGTCGGCCTTCTTCGGCAGCCCGTCCTCGAACACCACGAGGCTCGCCACGACGTCCGAGCCCTGCACGTGGGAGACGTCGGTGCACTCGATGCGCAGCGGCGCGGTCTCCAGACCCAGCTGCTCCTGGAGCTCCTCGAGCGCGGCGCTGCGCGCGGTGAGGTCGCCCGCGCGGCGCAGCTTGTGCCGGGTGAGCTCCTCGGCGGCGTTGCGCTCGACGGTCTCGGCCAGCGTGCGCTTGTCGCCGCGCTGGGCGACGCGCAGCGAGACCCGCGAGCCGCGCAACCCGCTGAGCCACTGCGTCAGCGCGGGCGCGTCCTCGGGCAGGGCCGGGACGAGCACCTCGCGGGGCACGGGCTGCACGGCGTCGTCGGCCGAGCCCGCGAGCGCGGCCTGCTCGCCGTAGAACTGCGAGAGGAACTGGCCCACGAGGTCGGGCACGTCGCTGTCGGCCTCGTGCTCCACGACCCAACCGCGCTGGCCGCGGACCCGGCCGCCGCGCACGTGGAAGACCTGGACGGCGGCCTCGAGCTCGTCGGTGGCGAAGGCGACCACGTCGGCGTCCGTGCCGTCGCCGAGGACGACGGCCTGCTTCTCGACGACCCGCTTGAGAGCCCCGGCGTCGTCGCGCAGGCGGGCGGCGCGCTCGAAGTCCATCTCGGCCGCCGCGACCTGCATGTCCTTCTCGATGCGGCCGATGAGCTGGTCGGTGTGGCCGGCGAGGAAGTCGCAGAAGTCCAGGACGATCTGCCGGTGCTCCTCGGCGCTGACCCGCCCGACGCAGGGCGCCGCGCACTTGTCGATGTAGCCGAGCATGCAGGGGCGCCCGATCTGGCCGTGGCGCTTGAACACCCCGCCCGAGCACTGGCGGGCCGGGAACACCCGGGTCAGCAGCTTGACCGTCTCGCGGATCGCCCAGGCGTGGGCGTACGGGCCGAAGTAGCGCACGCCCTTGCGCCGCGGCCCGCGGTACACCCGCAGCTGCGGGTACTCCTCGTTCAGCGTCACGGCGAGCACCGGGTAGGTCTTGTCGTCCCGGTAGCGGACGTTGAACCGCGGGTCGAACTCCTTGATCCAGTTGTACTCGAGCTGGAGGGCCTCGACCTCGGTGTGCACCACGGTCCACTGCACCGCCGCCGCGGTGGTGACCATGCGCCGCGTGCGCGGGTGCAGCCCGGCCACGTCGGCGAAGTACGAGTTGAGCCGGCTGCGCAGGCTCTTGGCCTTCCCGACGTAGATGACGCGCCCGTTCTCGTCGGAGAACCGGTACACGCCGGGCGCCTCCGGGATGCTCCCCGGAGCGGGTCGGTACGTCTGCGGGTCGGCCATGGTGACCCCAAGCGTAGGCGCGTCCGTCCGGCTGTCCGGCGTGCACCCGGATGGGTGGACCCGGCGTGTCGCACGGCGTGTCCCGGCGTGTCGGCGCCGCGCCGCGCCGCGCGTGCGTGTCACGCGCGGACGAGCTGCCCGCACCCGACCGGACGTGGTCTGCTGCGGCGCGTGCACAGCGAGGGCCGCGTCCGATGAGCGTCCTGCCGGTCTCCGGGGTCCGCCGGCTGACGCTCGGGGCCGCGATCGGCGTCGTGGTCGGGGTGGCCGTCGGCGTCGCGGTGGACGCGTCCCTGGGCGTGCTCGTCGGCATCGCCGCGGCGGGCATCAGCGCGGTGGCGTTCGGCTGGTGGGTGCTGTGGCCGATGGACGCCGACGCGACCCGCGCCGACGTCGCCGCGGAGGACATCCGCCCGGCCACGGAAGAGCTGATCATCGTGGCGGCCGCGCTGTGCGGGCTGGTCGCGATCGTCGTGCTCCTCCTGCTCGGCCGGTCCGGGAACCAGGCGGCGGCGGCCGTGGCCGCCCCGGTCGGCGTGGCCGCGGGCTGGGCTGGACTGCAGCTGACCTACGCCACCCGCTACGCCCACCTCTGGTACGCGGTCCCCGAGGGCGGGATCGACTTCAACCACGACGAGCCGCCGGCCTACAGCGACTTCTTCTACTTCAGCCACAACCTCGGCATGACCTACGCGGTCTCCGACACCAGCATCACGAGCAGGCGCATCCGGGCGATCGTGCTGCGGCACTGCCTCCTGTCCTACGTCTTCGGCACCGTCATCCTCGCGACGACGATCAACCTCGTGCTCGGCATCGTCTCGGGGTGACCCGTGTCAGGCGCGGACCAGCGCCGCGCCCTCCGCGATCGACCGCAGCTTCATCCCGGCGACCGTCGGCCCGACCCGCCCGAAGCCGACGAACGTGCCGAAGCCGCAGTCGGTGCCGGCCATGACGCGGTCGGTCCCCACGACCCGGGCGTAGCGCTCGAGGCGCTGCGCGACGAGGCGCGGGTGCTCGACGATGTTGTTCAGGGTGTCGACGACGCCGGGCAGCAGGACCTTGTCGTCGGGGATCGCCATCCCGGCGACGTCGGCCCACTCGTGCTCGTGGCGCGGGTTGGCGGCCTCGAACGAGATCGTCTGCGGGCGGCCCGCGAGCACCGGCGGGAGCAGCTCGGCGAGCGGGGCGTCGAGGTGGTGCGGGCCCTCGTAGTTGCCCCAGCACAGGTGCAGGCGCACCCGCGACGGGTCGATGCCCTGCAGCGCCCGGTCGATGGCGGCCACGTGGCGCTCGGCGAAGCCGACGAGCCCGCGGCGCTGCACCTCGTCCCCGCACCAGAACCGCGTGTGCCCCGCCATCGGGATGTCCGGGCAGTCGAGCTGCAGGACCAGCCCGGCGTCGACGATCGCCCGGTACTCGTGGGCCATCGCGTCGGCGAGCGCGTCGAGGTAGGCGTCGTAGTCGGGGTAGTGCAGGTTCGGGCTGCAGGTCGAGATGCAGCCCGGCGACGCCGCGGGCATGAACGCCTGGCCGTCGCCGGTGTGGCCGACCTTGTCCAGCGCCAGCTGCAGGGTGGCGATGTCGCGCTGCACGGCCGCGGCGCCGGTGTAGCTCACCGGCCCCTCGCAGTTCGCCGGCATGATGTGCGCCCCGGCCTCGCCGCCGTACTGCGCGACCGCGAGCTCGGGTGCGGCCTCGAGGTCGTCGATGCTCCAGGCCCCGGCGTGCCCGCCGAACCCGGCGAGGCGCTCGCGGACGTAGTTGACGAAGCCCGGCTTACCCATCTCGCCGTCGGAGACGACGTCGATCCCGGCACCGTGCTGCATCGCCACCACGTCGTGGACGGCCTCGGTGACCGCCGCCTCGAGCTCGGCCTCGTCGCCTGTCCCCTCCTGGTGGAGGTACATCAGCCGGGTCAGCTCCGCGGGCCGGGGCAGGCTGCCGACGTGGGTGGTGCGCACGGTCATCGGGGGCTCCTTCGGGGTCGGGGGCGGGTCAGGACGGTGCGGACCGCTCGAACAGCGCGGGGTCGAAGCCCTCGAGCGCGGCGATCTTGGTCAGGACGGTCAGCCGGTCCGGCCGCGGGAGGGACGGATCGAGCTGCTGGTAGACGTTGAGGACGTTCTGGGCGAGGCGTCCGTGCTCGGGCAGGTCGGCGAAGCGCCCCAGCTCGATCGACGCGATCGCCGCGTCGACGTCCAGGCCGTCCTCGAAGCGCTGCCGCGCCTGGTCGGAGACGGTGACGAGGTAGGCGCGCATGTCGGCGACCTCGGGCTTGCCGCTGACCGGCCCGTGCCCGGGGACGATGACGTCGACGTCCAGGTCGAGGATGCGGTCGAGCGCGGCGATCCAGCGGTCGATGGGCCCCGCCCAGGCGATCGGCGTGCCGCCGACGAACAGGATGTCGCCGGCGTAGAGCAGGCGGGCGTCGGGCACGTGGACGATCGCGTCGCCCGGCGTGTGGGCGGGGCCGACCTGGATCAGGCGGACCTCGCGCCCGCCGACGTCGACGCTCTCCTCGCCGGTGAACGTCCGGTCGGGGCCGGTCGCGGTGATCCCGTCGAGCTCGAACGGGCCGAAGATGTGCCGGGCGAACTCGCCGAGCGCGCCGTCCAGGTGCTTGACCCGCGCGACGGTGTCGAGCGCCTCCTGCGTCATGAGCGCGGCGGCGGCCTCCGACGCCAGGATCTCGACGTCGCGGGTCTTCACCAGCTCGTTGCCGTTGACGTGGTCGGGATCGGAGTGGGTGTTGACGAGCGTCCCGATCGGGTGGCGGTCGGTGACCGGCGCGATCCCGGCGAGCATCTCGCGGGTCAGGGGCAGGTCGAACAGGGTGTCCACCAGCAGCGAGGTGCCCGAGCCGGTGATCAGCCCGGCGTTGCTCCAGCCCCAGCTGCCGTCGGGCTGCAGCCACGCGTGGCAGCCCTGGCCGAGGTCGTGGAGGCCCTTGCGGTAGTCGAGGGTCACGGTGGTCCTCTCCCGGTCGTGGACGGCGGTCAGTGGCCGGTGCGCAGGGGCGTCATCGGCGGGGCGGGGCGCACGACCTGGCGCGTGGCGCCCAGGGCGTCCGACGACAGCGACACCACGTCGCCGGGCTGCAGCCAGCCGCCGTAGGCGGCCGGGTCGGCGGTGTCGACGTGCTCGAGCAGGCAGCCGCCGGGGACCGTGCCCGAGCCGATGACGTCGCCGGGCACGAGGTCGGTGCCGCGGGACATGTAGGCGAGCTGCTCGCCCCAGGTCCAGTCCATGCCCGCGAGCGAGCCCTTGGCGATCTCGCGGCCGTTGACGGTGGCCGCGACCTCGAACGCGTAGCCGTCCGGACCGAGGTGGGGCGCGAGCTCGTCGACGGTGACCAGGGCGGGCCCGAGGGTGATCGCCATGTCCTTGGCCTTGCCCATGCCGATGCCCTGGGCCATGTCGCGCATCTGGTGGTCGCGGGCGGTCCAGTCGTTGAAGAACGTGAAGCCGGCGATGTGGTCGGCGGCGGTGTCCGGGTGCAGGTCGCGGCCCGCGCGCCCGACGACGGCGCCGACCTCCAGCTCGAGGTCGAACATCCGCGACCCCGGCGCGATCGCCACGTCGTCGTGCGGGCCGACGACCGCCGCCGGGTTGCCGAAGTAGAACGCCGGCGCCTGCGACCACGCCGGGTGCAGCTCGGGTGCGCGGCCGAGCGCCCGGTAGCAGCCCCGCAGGTGGTCGAGGAACGACAGCCCGTCGCGCACCGACGGCGGGCGCGGGATCGGCGCGAGCAGCCGGACCTCGCCCACCGCCCGGACCTCCGCCGGGTCGCGGCGCGCGGTGTCCGCCGCCGCGGCCAGGCGCTCGCCGTCGTCGCCGAGCAACGAGAGCAGCGTCGTGCCGGCCGGGAGGCCCCGGACGGTCTCGTCCTCCAGCAGCCCGGCGCGGGGGCCGTCACCCCCGTCGTAGGTCACCCAGCGCACGGCGCCTCCCCGGCTCGCGGTCGCGAACCCGTACTCGGGTACAGGTTCGACTCCGGAACCTAGGGCAGGGTGTGACGCAGATCAATACTCGGGTACGGGTTCGTGATCGCCGCTGTGGTCTACTGATCGCGATGGAGACGGCGGAGCTCCCCGAGATCCCGGAGGTCGGGCGCCGGGCCCGCAAGCGCCTCGAGCGCCGGGACCGGGTGTACGCGGCGGCCATCGCGCTGTTCGTGGAGCAGGGCTACGACGAGACCTCGATGGACGACATCGCCGCCCGCGCGGGCCTGTCGCGCACCACGGTGTTCAACCACTTCGCGCGCAAGGCGCTCTTCCTCGAGGAGTGGGCGCTGCGCCGGCGCCAGCGGGCCGCGCAGGCCATCGGGGCCGCGGACGCGGGGGGCGCGGCGGTGCGCGCGCTGCTCGAGCGCTACTTCCGCGCCCTCGCCGAGATCAACGGCGAGATGCGCGCGGAGACGACCGCGCTGATGCGGCTGTCACTGAACAACAGCGACGTCTTCCTCGGCCACGTCCTCGCGGCCGACCTCGCCGACCTCGTCGCGGCGAGCGACGCCCGCCTGCGCCCGTCGACCGACGCCGCGCAGGTCGGGCGCCTGCTGGCGCTGGGGTACTACTCCGCGGTCGTGCGCTGGATCCACGTCGACCCCGCGCCGTTCCGGCTCGACGGGGAGCTGCTCGCGGTGCTGGACACCGTGCTGGCCGGCGCCCTCGAGGGGTGACGGACGCCGGCCGGGACTCAGCCTTCCGGGGCGACGTCCACGCTGACGGCGGGGTCGCCGGGACGGCGGCCGAGGACGTCGGTGAAGAACGCCTCGAGGTCGGTCGGGCGGCCCGCGGCGTCCAGCTGCGGGTGCTCGCGCCGACCGGCGGCGGCGTCCTCGACGGCCGTCTCCACCAGCGCGCGCTCCTCGGAGCCCAGCACCAGGTAGCCACGCAGCGAGCCGTGCCACGGCCGCCGCCACTGGACGTAGGTGAGGTCGGTGTCTGCGATCTCCTCGACCGAGACACGGTTGCCGAGCCACTGCAGGTCGCTCATGGGTCCTCCTTCACGCCGGGGAGCATCACCGGCGACCGGTGCCCGCCGCCCCGGGTGTGGAGGCTGTGTGCGGCGGGGCGTCCCGGCCGGTGCCGGGGGCGTCGTCGTCCCCACCTGACGTCCTCCAGGTTGACCGGTCGCGCACGCTGCGTAAACCGTCGCGGCCGTTGCGTCGCTCACGGATCATCCGATCCGGGGGCCGTCAGCGGGTGTCGAGCACCAGGTAGCCCTCGGCGAGCCGGTCGGGCCCGAACCCGGCGGCCTTGGCCTGCGACCGGCCCCACGCCCACATCCGCCCGGGCAGGTCCTCCATGTGCGCGGTCTGGCTCTTGTGCGCGCGCAGGGCGTCGACCTTGCGCTCGTAGGCGTCGGTGGTGTCGACGTAGTGGTCGGCGCCCTCGCCCATGTGGCTGATCCACACCTCGCTGACGGAGTGGGCCGCCAGGCCCTCGTCGGCGAGCAGCTCGGGGTGCGCGAACGGGTTGCGGGCGTCGGGGTAGACCGCGCACATCGTCGCCTCGCCGGCGGCGGTGTGGTCCGGGTGGCTGCCGTACATCGAGCGCAGGTTGCGCGTCGGCGACTGCGTGACCACCCGGTCGGGGCGCACCTGCCGGATGACCCGGGCGAGGTCGCGGCGCAGCTCGTGGGTGACGGAGAGGCGGCCGTCGGGCCAGCCGAGGAAGTGCAGCTCGTCGACCCCGAGGATCGCCCCGGCCGCCGTCTGCTCCTCGCGGCGGATGGTCGCCATGTCGGTGCGGCTGACCTCCTCGTCGTACCCGCCGGCGTCGCCGTCGGTGATGAGGCAGTAGACGACGCGGTGGCCCTCGCCGGTCCACGTGGCGACCGAGCCGCCGTTGCCGAAGTCGATGTCGTCCGGGTGGGCGACCATGATCAGGATGGTCAGCGGGCCGGTGGCGTCGGGCTGCTCGGGCTCCACACGGATCAACCTACTCCGCGGTCGGCGTCCCCAGCCGCAGGTAGAGCGGGCGGAGCACCTCGCGGACGTCCTCACCGCCGACGAGGACCGGCGGGAGCTCGTCGAGCAGCGCGTCCGGGGGCGGGCCGGCCGGGTCGGCTCGGCCCGCCCGCGCCGGCACGTCGGGCACCGGGACGCCGGCGCGGTGGAAGCGGTCGAGGACGTCCTCGAGGGCCGTCGGCGTCCCGGCCCCGGCGTCGCGGCGGTCGCGGAGGGCGGCGAGCAGGGTCGCGCGGTCGCGGCCCCGCCAGCGCAGCAGCGCGAACGGGTCGACGTCGAACTCCTCGGCGGCCAGGTACGCGACGGCCGCGAGGTGCTTGCAGGGCACCGACCAGTCCGGGCACGTGCAGTCCATCGGCAGCTCGGCCGAGCCCTGCGGGAACAGCGACAGGCCGACGCCGGCGAGGACGTCCTCGAGGTCGTCGGGGACCTCGCCGGCGAGCAGGGCGGCGGCGTACCAGGAGTCGGCGGCCAGGGCGTCGAGCACCGCCTCCCAGGCCTCGTCGGCGAACGGCCGCAGCCCGATCCGCGCCCGGTAGGGCTCGTCGCGGCTGCCCTGCACGACGGCGGTGATGGCGCCGGGCTCGATCGCCAGCTCGACGACCTGGCCCTGGCGCGCGTAGGTCTTGCCGCGGTCGAGCCGGCCGCCGACGCCGAGGGCCGTGAGCACCGCGAGGAAGCGCCCCGACCACCACGACTCGCCGATCGCGCCCCGGCGGCTCCGCGCGGCGATGCCGTCCTCGACGGGCTTGCGCTTGCCGTACTCCTCGAACCTCTCCGAGAACCGGGGCCCCGAGCGCGTCTCACGCACCATGTGTGGCCTGCTTCACAGCCGCTCCCCGTCCTCCGGACACCTCGCGGTTCGTCTCCCTCGCGTCACGACCACGGAGGAGAACATCATGACCCGCAGAGGCAAGGTCATCGTTGCGCAGTTCGTCACGCTGGACGGCCGGGTGGAGGACCCCGACGGCTCGCTGGGCACACCCCGGGGCGGCTGGGCGTTCCGCCACCCCGAGGCCGTCGCGGGCGACAAGTTCGACCTCGGTGACGCGCTCGAGACCGGCGTCGACCTGCTCGGACGGCGGACGTGGGAGCTGTTCTCCCACATCTTCCCCCGCCGCGACGACCCGTTCTCGCGCCGCCTCACCGCGATGGAGAAGCTGGTGGCGTCCCGGACCCTGACCGACGTCGGCGCCTGGGCGAACTCCGCCCTCCTGACCGGAGACCTCGTCGACGAGGTGCTGCGCCGCCGGGAGCACCAGGACGTCGTCGTCACCGGCAGTGGTTCGATCGTCGACACGCTGATCGCCGCGGACCTCGTCGACCAGTTCCGCCTGCTCGTCTTCCCGGTGGTCCTGGGGACCGGCCGGCGGCTCTTCGACGCGACGGGCCCGCACCTCGACCTCGAGCTGAGCTCGCTCGAGGACGCCGGACACGGCATCGTCCGGCAGGTCCACGACCGCCGGCCCGCCGCCGACGTCGCCGCCTGACTCACCCGGTCCCTTCGCTGTCGTCCTCGGGGTCCTCGGGGTCCTCGGGCTCGGGCTCGTCCGGCTCGTCGATCGGGGCGTCGAGGGTGAGGACCCTCGCCAGCTCGTCGGCCGACAGCTCGGAGAGCCAGTCCTCCCCGTCGCGCACCGCGAGATCGGCGAGCTCGCGCTTGCCGGCGATGAGGTCGTCGATGCGCTCCTCCAGCGTGCCGGCGCAGACGAGCTTGCGGACGCCGACCGTGCGCTTCTGCCCGATGCGGAAGGCCCGGTCCGTGGCCTGGTCCTCGACGGCCGGGTTCCACCACCGGTCGACGTGCACGACGTGCTGCGCGGCCGTGAGCGTGATCCCGGTGCCGCCCGCCCGCAGCGAGAGCAGGAACAGCGACGGCCCGTCCCCCGACTGGAAGCGCTCCACCATCGCGTCCCGGGCCGTGCGGGAGACCCCGCCGTGCAGCCACGCGACCTCGGTGTCGAAGCGGGCGGCGAGGTGCGGGGCGAGCATGTCGCCGAACGCCGCGAACTGCGTGAACAGCAGCGCCCGGTCCCCCGCGGCCAGCACCTCGGCGAGGATCTCCTCCAGGCGCGCGATCTTCCCGGAGCGCCGCCCGATGGGCGAGCCGTCGTGCAGCAGCAGGGCGGGGTGGTCGCAGACCTGCTTGAGCTTCGTCATCGCCGCGATCACCCGCCCGCGGCGCTCGATGCCGGGCTTGACGTCGTCGATCTTCTCGAGCACCTGGTCGACGACCACGCGGTAGAGCGAGGCCTGCTCGCTGGTCAGCGTGCAGCGCTCGACCGTCTCGATCTTGTCGGGGAGGTCGTCGACGACGGTCGGGTCGGTCTTGAGCCGGCGCAGCAGGAACGGCCGGGTCCGCCGGCGCAGGTCCTCGGCGACGTCGGTGCGGCCGTGGCGCTCGACGGGGACGGCGTAGCGCTCGCGGAACGCCGTGACGGTGCCGAGCAGGCCCGGGTTCACCGCGTCCATGATCGACCAGAGCTCGGCGAGCCGGTTCTCCACGGGCGTGCCGGTGAGGGCGAGCCGGTGCTCCGCGTCGAGCCGCCGCACGGCCTTCGCCCCGCGCGAGCGGTTGTTCTTGACCATCTGGGCCTCGTCGAGCACCACGCGGTGCCAGGCCGGCCCGGCGAGGGCGTCGGTGTCGCGGACGAGCGTGCCGTAGGAGGTGACGACGAGGTCGGCGCCCGCCGCGGCGGCCCCGGGGTCGGAGCGGCCGGCGCCGTGGTGGACCGCGACGCGCAGGTGCGGGACGAAGCGCTCTGCCTCGCGCCGCCAGGTGGACACGACGGACGTGGGACACACCAGCAGCGTCGGGCCCGGGTCGTCGTCCGCGCGCTCGTGGGCCTCCAGCGCCAGCACCTGCAGCGTCTTGCCCAGGCCCATGTCGTCGGCGAGCACGCCGCCCAGGCGCAACCGGGCGAGGAACGCGAGCCACGACAGCCCCCGCGCCTGGTAGGGCCGCAGGGTGGCGTGGACACCGGGCGGGGTGTCGAGGGGCTCGAGCCGCCCTCCCCCGCCCAGGAGCTCGCCAAGGGGCCCGTCCAGCGACAGCGACTCCACGGGCAGCGGCGCGGGGACGTCGTCGGGGTGGGTGACGGCGAGGTGCAGGACGTCGCCGGCCGTCGGTGCGTCGCGGCGCTCCTCGAGGAACGCCAGCCCGTCGCGCAGCCGGTCGGGGTCGACGGCGACCCACCGCCCGCGCAGGCGCACCAGCGGGGCCTTGGCGCGGACCAGGGCGTCCATCTCGGCGGCGGACAGCGTCTCCCCGTCGACGGCGAGGCGCCAGGTGAAGTCGACGAGGTCGTCCTTGCCGATCCGCGGGCGGGTGGCGACGACGCCGTCGGGCTGCGCGCTCTGCCCGGCCCCGACCAGCCCGAGCCGCGCGGGGCCGGCCCGCCAGCCCGAGGGCAGCAGGACGCCGAAGCCGGCACGGTCGAGGTCGGGGGCCACCTGGGCGAGGAAGTGGTGGGCGCCGGCGAGGTCGAGGTCCAGCCCGCCCGGACGCGGGACGCGCAGCGCCTCGCCGATCTCGGGGTAGACGCGGGCGGCGCGGCCGAGCTCGCCGAGCAGCAGCTCGGCGGGGTCGTCGAGCCAGCGCCGCAGGGCGGTGGGGTCGCGCCAGACCGTGGCGGCGTCGACGGTGAGGCTCGGGTCCTGCGCGGACTGCAGGGCGAACGTGAGCCGGAAGACCGGCTCGGGATCGTCGAGGGCGTGGTGGAACTCGTCGGCCACCACCTCGTCGAGGCGGAAGCAGGCGCGGGCCGGCCCGGCGTGCGGGGCGCCGACGACGGCCCAGCGGCGCAGGCCGGCGGCGAGGTCGTCGGGCGGGGTGGGCCCGCCCAGCACCGGCTCGGCGCCGAGCGCGTGCGCCCAGTCCGGGGCGGCCGCCAGCTCCGGCGAGCCGGTGACGCGGGCGCGGGCGTGGGCGTCCACCGCGGCGGCCAGGGCGGCCTCGACGACCGCCGCCGCCGAGGGCGTCTCCTCACCGGGCACGCGCTCGCAGCGGCACACCGGCGGCAGCGCGGCGGCGAGCGTGTCGGCGGCCACGAGGTCGGGGCCCTGGAGCACGGGGCGCCAGGTCAGGCCCTCGCCGTCGTCGGCCGAGGGCAGCACCCGGCCCCGTGTGACGAGGTCCGCGGCGAGGGCGTCGAGCGCCCGGAGGAGGAGCACCGAGGTGCTGACGAGCGCTCCGGCGACGGCGTCGTCCGGCGGCGCGGGCGGGCCGGCGCCGGGCGGGAGCTCCAGGACCGGGACGGTCCAGTCGGCGAGCACCGGGTCGCCGGCCGCGGGCGCGTCCTCCTCGCGGTCGAGCGCGTCGGAGTCCCGCGGGCCGTCCGGGTCGGACGGGAGCGCCAGGACGGCGACGCCCGGCGTGGCCGTGGCCGTCCCCCACACCCGGGCGAGGCGTTCGGCCGGCACCGCGAACGGGTGCGGCCGGGCGCCGCGCCGGGCGCGGCTGGTGCTGCGGACCGGGAGCTCGGGGTCCTCGGCCCACAGGCACACCCCACGGCCGGGCGACCACAGGGCGTGCAGGGCGAGGCGGGCGGGCACGTGCCTAGGCCACCTGCACCGTGCCGTTGAGCACCGTGACCGGCAGCTCGGTGAGCCCGCGGGTGGCCGGCCCCTTGCGCAGCGCGCCGGTCGCGGCGTCGAACTGGCTGAAGTGGTTGGGGCAGGTGATGACGCCGCCCTGGGGCGGGTCGACCGTCGTGCCCTGGTGGGGGCACTTCGCGTCGAACGCCTTGACGACCCCGGGCGTCGGCTGCACGAGCAGCACCACCCGCTCGCCGAGCGTCTCGATGGTGCCGCCCCCGACCGGGATCTGCGCGAGCGGTACGCCGCCGCCGACGGACGGGGCGGCCGACGTGGTCGCGCCGGGCTGGTACTCCCCCGGCGACGACGAGCAGGCGGCCAGGGCCCCCGGCGCGGCGAGGGCGACCGCGAGCCCGCAGAGAACCGTGCGCCGGCTGGGAGCGGTGGACGTCACCGACACCTCCGTGAGTTGTGGTGGCGAGATCGTGGTGGAGCTCCAGTCTCCCCCGGACCCCCGTCACCGTCGGGTGAGGGTACGTGCGTGATCTTCGGAGCTATCACTCGGAAGATCACGCACGAGGGGGTCAGGGGGTCGGTTCCTCGGGGAGGGCCAGGAGGCCCTCGACGACGTCGTCGAGCGCGGGGCCGGTGACGTGGGGGCGGGCGACGGCGTCGGGGATGCGGCCCTCGAGCCGCTCGCAGAAGCCGCCGACCAGGCCCGCCGACACCGCGCCGTGCACGTCCCACGAGTGGACGGCGACGAGCGCGGTCCGCGCGGGCGCGGTCGCGACCCGCTCGCAGGTCCAGTGGTAGACGCGCGGCGGCGGCTTGAACATCTTCAGCTCGGCGCAGGAGACGACGTCGGCGAGCAGGTCGCGCACCCCGCCCGCCGTCAGGGCCGCCCCGGCGACCTCGGCGGAGCCGTGGGTGAACCCGTACGCCGTCACCCCGGCCTCGGCGAGACGGCGCAGGGCCGGCGCCACGTCGGGGTGCACGGGCAGCTCCCGGAACCCGTCGATCACCGACGCCACCTGCTCGTCGGTGAGGTCGCGCCCGCAGGTGCGCCGCAGCATGTCCGCGGCGACGACGGCGAACGGCGGGGCCTCCCCGGCGAGGGTCATCGCCATGCCTTGGTGGAGCAGCCGGGCGAAGAACAGCTCCAGCTCGTGGCCGGGCCGCCCGAGCGCCTCGATCCGGGGCCGCAGACCCTCGAGCTGCAGGCACGTCTCGAAGAGGTCGAACAGGACGACCTGGGGGCGGCGGGCCGGGGCACGGTGCGAGGTCGTCACGAGAGCTCCTCCAGGACGCGGCGGGGCCACGCCGGCCCGCCGTAGACGAAGCCGGTGTAGGCCTGCACGAGCGTCGCGCCGGCGTCGAGCCGGGCGCGGGCCTCGGCGCCGGAGTCGATGCCGCCGACCGAGACGAGCGTCAGCCGGTCGCCGACGCGGTCGCGCAGCCGGGCCAGGACGGCGCGGGCCGGTCCGACGAGCGGCGCGCCGGAGAGCCCGCCCGCGCCGGCCGCCTCGACGTCGGCGGCGGGCGACGCCAGGCCGGCGCGGGAGACCGTCGTGTTGGTGGCGACGATCCCGTCCAGCCCCTGGTCCACGGCGAGGTCGGCGACGGCGTCGACGCCCGCGCCGTCGAGGTCCGCGGTGATCTTGACCAGCAGCGGCGTCGCGCCGACCTCCGCGCGCACCGCGGCGAGCAGCGGCTCGAGGGCCTCGACGCCCTGGAGGTCGCGCAGCCCCGGGGTGTTGGGCGAGCTGACGTTGACCACGACGTAGTCCGCGTGCGGGCCGAGCACGCGGGCCGAGTAGCGGTAGTCCACGACGGAGTCGGTGGCGGTCTTCGATCGCCCGATATTGACCCCGACGACCGTGCCGGCCCCGCGCTCGCGCAGCGTCGCCAGCCGGGCGGCGACGACGTCGGCGCCGGCGTTGTTGAAGCCCATGCGGTTGACCAGCGCGCGGTCGGCGGGCAGCCGGAACAGCCGCGGGCGCGGGTTGCCGGGCTGCGGGCGCGCGGTGACGGTGCCGACCTCGACCGCCCCGAACCCGAGCCGCGCGAGGCCCCGCACACCCTCGGCGTCCTTGTCGTAGCCCGCCGCGACGCCCAGCGGGTTGGCGAAGCGCAGCCCCATGGCCTCCACCGGCCGTGCCGGGACGTCCCCGGGCAGCAGCGGCGTGGCCGCGCGCAGGGCGGTGACGCCCACCCGGTGGGCCAGCTCCGCGGGGACGCGGGTGGCGACGTGGCGGAACAGGGCCTCGTACAGCGTCATCCCCGGTCCGGGTGGTGGTACTGCGCGTGCAGCCGCCGCAGCGCCGTGACGCCGCGGGCGGCGTGGCCGCGGTCGACGGCCTGCAGCGCGGAGATCGTCAGGTACTCGTCGTCGGGCAGGTCGAGCCGGGCGAACTGGGCGCCGTCGGGGAAGGTGACGGCGACGACCTCGGACCACGGCACCCGCCGGGTGAGGATCGTGGCGCGGACCTCGACGCCGCCGGGCCCCGCCCGCAGCCGGGGCCGCGTGAACAGCAGCGCGCCGCCCGCCAGCAGGGCGCCGAGCACGACCATGGCCACCTGGTCGGCGGCCCGGAAGATGAAGCCCGACGGCGCCACGAACACCAGCAGCGCCCCGGCGCCGAAGAATGCGAAGAGGAAGGCCGCGATGATCGAGGCGACCCAGCGGATGCGCACGGGCCGCACCTCGAGCTCGACCTCGCCGATGTCGAGCGCCTCCGGCGGGACCACGGGGCCCTGGGGCGCGGTCACGACGACCTCAGCCCGCGCAGCGTCACCGCCGCGTCCAGCGCCGCCACCGTGGCCTCGAAGCCCTTGTCCTCGGTCGAGGACGGCGTCCCGGCCCGCTCCCAGGCCTGGGACTCCTCGTTGACCGTCAGCACGCCGTTGCCGACCGGCGTCCGCGTGTCGAGGCCGACGCGCAGCAGCCCGGCGGTGACGGCGTCGCACACGTAGTCGAAGTGCGGTGTCGCGCCGCGGATGACCACGCCGAGCCCGACGACCGCGTCGTGGCCCTCGGCCAGTCCCTGGCACACGACCGGCAGCTCCATCGCACCCGCCACCCGCACGACGGTGGGCTCGCCGACCCCGGCCTTCGCGGCCGCGTCCCGGGCCCGCTCGAGCAGGACGTCCACGATCTCGGCGTTCCAGCGGGTGGCCGCGACGGCCAGCCGCAGGCCCGTCGCGTCGGGGACGGCGGCGTCGGGCCGTCCGGTGCCGCTCACGCCCGCGTCCCGCCCACGGCCGGGCGCCCGTCCTCGGTCGGCTGCGCGACGACGGCGTCCTCCTCGGCGTCGAGGCCCTCGAGGTCGTGCCCCATCCGGTCGCGCTTGGTGCGCAGGTAGCGCAGGTTCTCCGGGGTCGCCCGGGCCGGCAGCGGCACCCGGCCGAGGATCTCCAGGCCGTAGCCCTCGAGCCCGGCGCGCTTCTCCGGGTTGTTGGTGAGCAGGCGCATCGACCGGATGCCGAGGTCGGCGAGGATCTGGGCGCCGGTGCCGTAGTCGCGGGCGTCGGCGGGCATGCCCAGCGCGAGGTTGGCGTCGACGGTGTCCGCCCCGGCGTCCTGGAGCTGGTAGGCCTGCAGCTTGTGGATCAGCCCGATCCCCCGGCCCTCGTGCCCGCGCACGTAGAGCACGACGCCGCGGCCCTCGGCGACGACGGCGGCCATGGCCGCGTCGAGCTGCGGGCCGCAGTCGCAGCGCCGCGAGCGCAGGACGTCGCCGGTGAGGCACTCGGAGTGGACGCGGACGAGCACGTCCTCGCCGTCGCCGAGGTCGCCGTGCACCAGCGCGACGTGTTCGATGCCGTCGAGCAGCGAGTCGTAGCCGTAGGCCACGAACGTGCCGTGGTCGGTGGGGATGTTGGCGTGCGCGACCTGCACGACCTGCTTCTCGGAGCGCCGCCGGTAGGCGATGAGGTCCTTGATGGTGATCAGCGAGAGCTCGTGCTCGTCGGCGAAGACCTGCAGCTCGTCGAGGCGGGCCATGTCGCCGTCGTCCTTCTGCGAGACGATCTCGCAGATGGCGCCGGCCGGGGTCAGACCGGCCAGGCGGGCGAGGTCCACGGCCGCCTCGGTGTGCCCGGGGCGGCGCAGGACGCCGCCCTCGCGGGCGCGCAGCGGCACGACGTGCCCGGGACGCGAGAGGTCGGTGGGGCCGGCCTCCGGGTCGGCCAGCACGCGGATGGTGTGCGCGCGGTCGGTGCCCGAGATGCCGGTGCCGATGCCCTCGCGCGCGTCGACCGAGACGGTGTACGCGGTGCCGTGGCGGTCCTGGTTGATCGAGTGCGCGGGCGGGAGGTCGAGCCGGTCGCAGGCCTCGCCGGTGAGCGGGACGCAGATGTAGCCCGATGTGTACCGGACCATGAACGAGACGAGCTCCGGCGTGGCGTGCTCCGCGGCGAACACGAGGTCGCCCTCGTTCTCGCGGTCCTCGTCGTCGACGACGACCACGGCCTTCCCGGCCGCGATGTCGGCGATCGCCCGCTCGATGTGCTCGAAGCCGTCCACGTGCTCCTACTTCCCCTGCGATGTGTCGGCAGCGCCGGACTGGGCTGAGTGCGCTCCCACGAGCCGTTCCACGTACTTGGCCACCACGTCGACCTCGAGGTTCACCGTGGAGCCCACGGTCCGCTCCCCCAGTGTCGTCTCGCGCAGGGTGGTCGGGATGAGGCCGACGGCGAAACCGTCGTCGTCGACCTCGGTGACGGTGAGGCTCACGCCGTCGACGGCGATCGAGCCCTTCTCGACGACGTAGCGGGTCAGGCCCGTCCCGGATCCCTGGCGCGGCACGGTGAACCGCACCGTCGTCCACTGCTCGTGCTCGTCGCGCCCGGCGACCGTCGCGGTCCCGTCGACGTGGCCCTGCACGATGTGACCGCCGAGCCGGTCGCCCGCCGCGACGGCGCGCTCGAGGTTGACCCGCGTGCCCGCGCTGGCGCCGGCCAGGCTGGAGCGGCGCAGCGTCTCGCCCATGACGTCGACGCCGAACTCGCCGTCGCCCGGGTCGACCACCGTCAGGCAGACGCCGTTCACGGCGATGGAGTCGCCGGGGCGCGCGTCGGAGGTGACCACGGGCCCGCGCACGCGCAGGCGCGCCGCGTCCTCACCCGTGACGACGTCGACGATCTCGCCGACCTCCTCGACGATCCCCGTGAACACCGATCACCTCTCGTCCCGGCGGCATCAACGCCGCCGTCGCCCGCCATCATCCTCACGCCGTCCGGGGACGGCAGCACCACCGCGGTGACGCCGCTCTCACCCCGTCCCGAGGTGCGCCGACGCCGCCGCGGCCTGGGCGCGCAGGGCCTCGAGGGCCTGCTCGGGGTCGTCCGCGCCGTACACCGCCGAGCCCGCGACGAAACAGTCGACGCCCGCCTCCGCGGCCTGCTCGACGGTGTCGCGGCTGATGCCGCCGTCGATCTCGACGAGGACGTGCAGGTGGCCGGTGTCGACCAGGCGCCGGGCCGTGCGCACCTTGTCCAGCACCTCGGGCATGAAGCTCTGGCCGCCGAACCCGGGCTCGACGCTCATGACGAGCAGCGTGTCGAAGTCCCGCAGCACCTCGACCCAGTCCTCCAGCGGGGTCGCCGGCTTGATCGACAGGCCGGCCAGCGCGCCGGCGGCCCGGATGTCGCGGGCGCAGCCGCGGGGGTCGCGGGCCGCCTCGGCGTGCACGGTCACGTTGCGCGACCCGGCCTCGGCGTAGCCCGGCGCCCACCGGTCCGGGTCGTTGATCATCAGGTGGCAGTCGAGCGGGATCGCCGTCGCCCGCTCCAGGGCCTCCACCACCGGCAGCCCCAGCGTGAGGTTCGGGACGAAGTGGCCGTCCATGACGTCGACGTGCAGCCAGTCGGCCCCCGGCACCGCGGCCGCCTCCTCGGCGAGGCGCGCGAAGTCCGCGGACAGGATGCTCGGAGCGATCATCGGGGCGTGCGCCACGTGACTCATGGTAGTGGTGACGCCACGCGCGTTGCGCCGGGCGGGCGGTCGCACCGGCTAGGGGACGCGCAGCACCGCCGCGTACATCGCGTCCGTGCCGTGGCGGTGGGGCCAGAGCTGGACGCCCGGACCCTCGTGTACCTCGGTGTCCGGCACCTCGGGCAGCAGGGCGGGGGTGTCGAGCACCTCCGCGCCGGTCTCGGCCGCGACCGCGGCGACGACCGCGGCGGTCTCGTCGGGGTGCGGCGAGCAGGTCGCGTAGGTGACGACGCCGCCGGGCCGGGTGCGCGCGATGCCCGCGCGCAGCAGGGAGCGCTGCAGCTCGGTGAGCTCGGCGACGTCCTCGGGCTGCCGTCGCCAGCGGGCCTCCGGGCGGCGGCGCAGCGCGCCGAGGCCGGTGCAGGGGGCGTCGACGAGCACGCGATCGTAGGCGGCCTCGGGCAGCGCGACCTCGCGGGCGTCGCCGGTGTGCACCCGCACGGGCAGGCCCTCGGTGGCCTGCTCGACGAGCCGGGCCCGGTGCGGGGCGCGGTCGACCGCGTCGAGCGTCGCGCCCTCGATCGCGGCCAGCGCCCCGAGCAGCACGGACTTGCCGCCGGGGCCGGCGCACAGGTCGAGCCAGCGGGTGTCCTCGCCCTCGACCGGCGCCCGGGCCGCGACCAGCGCCACCAGCTGGCTGCCCTCGTCCTGCACGACGGCGAGGCCCTCGCGGATCGGCGGCAGGTCGCCCGGGTCGCCGCCCTCGGTGAGCAGCACCCCGTAGGGCGAGTACGGCGACTCCTCGCCGCCGGTGATCGCGGCCAGCTCCTCGGCGGAGATCTCGCCGGGGCGGGCGGCGAGGTGCACGGCGGGCCGGGTGTCGTCGGCGGCCAGCGCGGCGGCGAGCTCGTCGTCGGAGCCCAGCGCCTGCGCGAAGCCCTCGGCGATCCACCGCGGGTGGGCGTGGGCCAGCGCGAGGCGGCCGAGGGCGTCGTCCGGGGCGAGCCGGTCGACCCACTCGGCCTCGGTGTGCTCGGCGACCCGGCGCAGGACCGCGTTGACGAACCCGGTCGGCTTCGACCCGGCGCGCGACCGCACCAGCTCGACGACGGCGCTCACCGCGGCGTGCGGGGGGATGCGGGTGCGCAGCAGCTGCTGGGCGCCCAGGCGCAGGCTGTCGAGCACGACGCCGTCGAGGGCGTCGAGGGGACGGTCGACGCAGGCGGCGAGCACGGTGTCGAGCAGGCCCTGGGCGCGGCAGGCGCCGTAGGCGAGGTCGGTGGCCAGGGCCGCGTCGCGCCCGGAGATCCGCCGCTCGCGCAGCAGCGCGGGCAGGGTGAGGTTGGCGTAGGCGGCGTCCTCGCGGACGGCACGCAGCGTGTCGAGGGCGGCCTCCCGGGCCGGGTCGCCGCTGGGCGGGCGGGCCGGGCCCTGGCGGCCGCGCGGGGGCCCGCTGCGGCGCCGGTCGTCGGGCTTGCGGCGGGGGCCGCGCCCGGAGCGGTGCCCGCCCGGCGGGACGGAGCTGTCGGTCACGCGAACCGCTCCCCCGCCTCCGGACGCACGCCGCGGGCCCAGTCGACCGCGGGCATCGGGCGCTTGCCGCCGGGCTGGACGTCGCCGAGGGCCACGGTGGCGGTGGCCGTGCCGACCAGGACCCGGGTGCGCTCCACCCGGATCGCACCCGGGTCGAGGCCCGCCTCGCCGGTGGTCAGCACGGGGCCCAGTTTGAGCCGGGCGTCGCGGAACGTCGTCCAGGCCCCCGGCGCGGGGGTGACGCTGCGGACCAGCCGGTCGACCGCGGGCGCGGGGTGGTCCCACGGGACGCGGGCGTCGTCGACGGTGACCTTGGGCGCGTAGGAGACGCCGTCGGCCGGTTGCGGTACCGGCACCAGCTCCCCGTCCTCGAGGCCGTCGAGGGTGTGCTCGAGCAGGGCGGCGCCCGACGTCGCGAGCCGCTCGAGCAGCGTCCCGGACGTGTCGTGGCGGCCGATCTCCTCGGTGACCGTGCCGAACACCGGGCCGGTGTCCATGCCCTCCTCCAGCAGGAACGTGCTGGCGCCGGTGATCTCGTCGCCCGCCCGGACGGCGGCCTGCACGGGCGCGGCGCCGCGCCAGGCCGGCAGGAGCGAGAAGTGCAGGTTGACCCAGCCGTGCCGCGGGACGTCGAGGGCCTCGCGGCGCAGCAGGTTGCCGTACGCGACGACGGGGCAGCAGTCGGGCGCGAGGTCGCGCAGGGCGTCGAGGAAGGCCGGCTCGGAGGCCTTCTGCGGGGTGAGGACGGGCACCCCGGCCGCGTCGGCGAGTGCGCCGACGGGGCTGCGCTGCGGCGTCCTGGAGCGCCCGACCGGGGCGTCGGGCCGGGTGACGACGGCGACGACGTCGTGGCGCGCGCTGTCGAGCAGCCGCTGCAGCGACGGGAGCGCGGGCTCGGGGGTGCCGGCGAAGACGATGCGCACGGCTCAGGTGGCCCGGCCGAACAGCGGGTGGGGGCTCTGCTTGACCGTCGGCGGCGCGGCCGGGTCGAACCAGGGCGCCGTCCGGATCGCCTTCATGGCCTCGCGGCGGGTCTCCGGGTCGAGCTTGTCGAGGAACAGGACGCCGTCGAGGTGGTCGGTCTCGTGCTGGATCGCGCGGGCGACCAGCGCGGTGCCCTCCACCGTCTGCGGCTCGCCGTGCAGGTCCCACCCGGTGGCCACGACGTGCTCGAAGCGGCGGCAGTCGAACCGCAGCCCGGGGATCGACAGGCACCCCTCGGGACCGAACTGCTCGGTGCCGTCCACCGCGTTCCACGTCGGGTTGACCAGGTGGCCCTCGACGCCGTCGGCCCGGAACACGAACACCCGCAGGCCGACCCCGATCTGCGGGGCCGCGAGCCCGGCGCCGCCCTGGTCGCGCATCGTCTCGTGCAGGTCGGCGACGAGGGTGGCCAGCTCGCGGTCGAAGTCGACCACGGGGTCGGCCTTCGTCCGCAGGACGGGGTCGCCGAACAGGCGCAGGGGCTGGACGGTCATCGATCCTTCTTCGCAGGGAGACGGAGCGCAGCGGAGCTCGACCCCTTGGGCAGGGAGCGTTCGACCGTCCAGTCTAGGCCTCCGGTCAGGGCTTCCAGTCGGGGTCGCGGCCGATGAAGCCGAGCAGGCGGGTCTGGGCGTCGGCGTCGGCGGGCACCGGCACGCGCGGGCCGTACTGCCCCGAGGAGCGGATGACCTCCTCCATCGGCTCCATGCCGGCGACGAGCCGGGCGCACTCGTCGGGGTCGAGGCGGTCGTCCTGGCCGGTGGCGCGGGCCAGGTCCCAGGTGTGCATGAGGACGTCGGTCGTGTAGATCATGTCGGTCGCGGCCCCGAGGGTCATGTTGCCGAGGTGCGGGTTGTCGATCGGGCGTTCGGCCTGCCCGGGGTCGTCGAGCAGCGCCTGGACCGCGGCGCTCTGGTGCTCCCAGGCGGCCACCGGGTCGTCCTGCGCGGTCGGCCCCGGCGGGAGCGTGATCCCGCAGCCGGCCAGGAAGCCGGGGAACCACGTCGTGAGGTGGTCGACGACGTCGCGCGCCGTCCACGCCGGCACCGGCGTGGGCACCTCCCAGCTCGTGGTGCCGCGCACGCGGTCGCCGAACGTCGCCGCGACGCGCCGGTGGCGGTCCGCGGGGGTCTCGCTGCTCATGCCGTCCTCCTTGTTCAACCTTTCGGTTGAATAGTGGCAGAGGGACCTAGAGCGGGTCCAGGGGGTCGAGCAGCACCCGCACCGCGTCGCGGTCCTTGCGGGCCGAGCGCACGGCCTGCGCGGCGTGCAGCTCCCGCGCGAGCGCCCGACCCTCGGTGCGCGGGACCCGGACCAGGCAGCGCTCGGCGCCCTCGGTGCGCTCCTCGCCGCCCGGGAGCCGCGTGCCCGGCGGCAGCTCCACGGGACCGAGCACCTCCATCGTGTCCGGCAGCGCCGCGAGCAGGTCGGCGACGGCGGCGGGCGGGCCGTCGACCGCCCCGAGGCGCACGGCCGGGGGCAGCGCGAGCTCCTCGCGGGCGGCGAGCTCGGTCGCCGCGTGGCCCGCCGGGTCCCACCGCACGAGCGCCTGGACGGCGGCGTTCGACGACTCGGCCACGACCACGACCCGTCCGCCGTCGGACGCGGGCCGCACCAGGGCGGCGGCCCCGAACCAGCGCCGCAGCGTCTCCTCCCCCGCCCGCAGCTCCGGCCGCGCGAGCAGCACGGCGCCGTCGAGCAGCAGTGCGGCGCCGTAGCCGCCCGCGGCGACGGGCTCGGCCCCGGGCGTGGCGACGACGAGCGCGGGGCCGCCGGGCACGGTGTCCAGGACGGCCGCCGCCCCGCCGGAGGCCCGCACGACCGTCTGCGGGAACGCGCGGCCCAGCTCCTCGGCCGTGCGCTCCGACCCGACGGCCAGGGCGCGCAGGCGCTGGCCGCCGCAGGCGGCGCACCGGAGCCCGGCGCCCGGGTGGCCGCACCAGGGGCAGGTGGGCACGGCGTCCCGGCCGGCAGCGTCCCGCCCGGCGGGCAGGGCCAGCGGGCCGGCGCAGCGGCGGCAGCGGGCGGGCTCGCGGCACGTCGCGCAGGCGACGGCGGGCAGGTAGCCGCGGCGCGGGACCTGGACGAGCACGGGCGCCCCCGCGGTCAGGGCGGCGCGGGCGGCCTCGAACGCGACGCCGGGCACGCGGGCGGCGCGGGCGGCGGGGTCGCGCAGCAGCTGGCGGTCGTCCTCGCCGATCGAGGTGACCCGCGGGCCGCGGGCGCGGACGGTCGCCCGGTCCGCGACGACGTCGTGGGCCCAGCCGCTGGCGACGAGCAGGGCGGCCTCGGCCGTGCGGGCGAACCCGCCGACGAGCAGCGCTGCGCCGTCACGGTGGGCGCGGGTCATGGCGACGTCGCGCGCGTGCGGGTAGGGCGCGCGGGGCTCGGCGTGGGAGTCGTCGCCGTCGTCCCACACGGCGACGAGCCCGAGGTCGGCGACGGGCGCGAAGGCCGTCGCGCGGGTGCCGACGACGATGCGCGCCTGTCCGCGCGCCACGGCGAGCCAGCGGCGGTAGCGCTCGGCGGGGCCCAGGTCGGCAGCCAGGGCGACCACGGCGTCGGCACCCGCGACGGCCTCGCAGGCGGCCTGGACGCGGTCGAGGTCGCGGCGGTCCGGCACGACGACCACGGCGCCGCGGCCGGCGGCGGCCGTCGCGGCGGCGGCCTCGGCGAGCCGGGCGGGCCAGTCCTCCCCGGGCAGCGCCTGCCAGACGGCGTGCGCGGGACGTCCCTTCTCCAGGGCCTCGAGCAGCGCGGGACCGCGGGGGTAGTCGCCCCAGCCGTGGTGCTCGGGCGGCGTCGGCGCCGGCCGTTCCGGCGGCGTCTCGGCCTCCACCCGCGCGTGGCGGGGCGGGACGGCGAGGCGCAGGACGTCGGCGAGGGTGCCGGCGTAGCGGTCGGCGACCGCCCGGCACAGCCCCGCGAGCTCCGCGCTCAGCACCGGCTCGGGCGAGACGACCTTCTCCAGCCACCCCAGACGCCCCGTGTGCTCGGAGGTGTCCTCGCGGGCGAGCACGAAGCCGTCGACCAGGCGCCCGGCGAACCGGACGCGCACCCGGGCACCGGGGACGGCCTGCTCGGCCAGCTGCTCGGGGACCTGGTAGTCGAACGGGCGGTCGAGGTGGGCCAGGTTGACGTCCACCGCCACCCGCGCCACCGGGCGCTCGGTGGCCGGGAGGCGTTCGTTCTTGCGCGGCTTGCCGGGCTTCGGGGCGGGCGGGGCGGGAGCCGGGGCGGGCGACGGCGGCGCGGCGAAGAGCGCCTCGCCCGTCTCCCTCGCCCTCACGTCCTCACGTGTACCAGAGCCGCCCGACCGCGCCGCGACACGTGGTGATCAGCAGGGGGAACGGCACCTCGGAGGACCCCCGCGCGGTGCCTTTCGACCTGGTGATCACCGGACCGGGGCTCGGACGCACGCCGGCCCGGCGCACCACGGGGTCGGGTGCGCCGGGCCGGCGTGTCGTCCTTCCGAGCACGTGGCGATCCTGGCTCTCAGCGCCAGGAATGCCGCGTTGCTCGAACTAGCTCGCGATCGACTTCAGCGCGTCGGCGCGGTCGGTGCGCTCCCACGGGAGGTCGAGGTCGTCGCGGCCGAAGTGGCCGTACGCCGCGGTCGGCTGGTAGATCGGGCGCAGCAGCTGCAGGTCGCGCACGATCGCCCCGGGGCGCAGGTCGAAGACCTCGTGGATCGCCTTCTCGATCTTCGACGGGTCGACCTGGGCGGTGCCGAAGGTCTCGACGAAGACGCCCACGGGCTCGGCCTTGCCGATCGCGTAGGCGATCTGGACCTCGACGCGCTTGGCCAGGCCGGCGGCCACGACGTTCTTGGCCACCCAGCGCATGGCGTACGCGGCGGAGCGGTCGACCTTCGACGGGTCCTTGCCCGAGAAGGCGCCGCCGCCGTGGCGGGCGTAGCCGCCGTACGTGTCGACGATGATCTTGCGGCCGGTCAGGCCGGCGTCGCCCATGGGGCCGCCGGTGACGAAGCGGCCGGTCGGGTTGACCAGCACGCGGGTGCTCGACGAGTCGAGGTCGATGCCCTCGAGCACCGGGTTGATGACCTTCGACCGGATGTCGGGCGCCAGCATGTTGTCCAGGTCGATGTCGGCGGCGTGCTGCGTCGACAGGACCACGGTCTCGACGCCGACGGGCTTGTCGCCGTCGTAGGCGATGGTGACCTGGGTCTTCCCGTCCGGACGCAGGTACGGCAGCGTGCCGTCGCGCCGGACCGCGGTCAGCTTGCGGGCGAGCCGGTGCGCGAGCCCGATGGGCAGCGGCATCAGCTCGGGGGTGTCGGCGTCGGCGTAGCCGAACATGAGGCCCTGGTCGCCGGCACCCTGCTTGGCGATCTCGTCCTCGTTGCCCTCGACGCGCGACTCGTAGCCCTCGTCGACGCCCTGCGCGATGTCCTTGGACTGCGCGCCGATGGAGATCGAGACGCCGCAGCTCTCGCCGTCGAAGCCCTTGGCCGACGAGTCGTAGCCGATGTCCAGGATCGTCTTGCGGACGACGTCCACGTAGTTGACCTGGGCGTTGGTGGTCACCTCGCCGGCGACGTGCACCTGGCCCGTCGTGACCATCGTCTCGACCGCGACGCGCGACTTCGGGTCCTGCGCCAGCAGGGCGTCCAGGATGCCGTCGCTGACTGCGTCGCAGATCTTGTCCGGGTGGCCCTCGGTGACGGATTCGCTGGTGAACAGACGCCTAGCGGGCACAATCTCTCCCTGCCTCGACAATGGGACCCGTCCACACTAACGGCATCCGGAGGGATCGCGAGCCCGCTGACCTGCTCGAATGCCAAGCGTGTCACAGAACGGTTGTGTTCATGAGCAGGACGTGAGATTGCCCCGGACAGAGCAGCAGGTCAGCAGCAGGTCAGCGCAGTCGCTCGGCGACCGCGTCCCACACCCGGGCGGCCAGCGCGGCCTTCGACCCCATCGGCAGCGGCTGCGACGAACCGTCCGCCGAGAGCAGCCAGCCCTCGTTGTCCTCGACCTCGAACGCCTTCCCGGCGCCCACGGCGTTGACCACGAGCATGTCGCAGCCCTTGCGCTCGAGCTTGGCGCGCGCGTACTCGAGCACGCTGCCGTGCTCGTCGCCCGTCTCGGCCGCGAAGCCCACGACGAGACGGCGCGGGACGTCCTCGGTGACGAGCTCGCGCAGGATGTCCGGGTTGAACTCGAGGGGGATCGACGGGGCGTCGTCCCCCTTCTTGATCTTGCCGGCGGACACCGACGAGGGCCGGAAGTCCGACACGGCCGCGGCCATCACGACGACGTCCGCGGCCTTCGCCGCGTCGAGCACCGCGTCGCGCATCTCGCGGGTGGTCTGCACGCGGCGCAGGTCGACCGAGGCGGGCGGCTCGAGGTCCGCGGTGGTGCCGGCGACGAGCGTCACCTCGGCGCCGCGTTGCGCGGCGACCCGGGCCAGCGCGTAGCCCTGGCGGCCCGACGAGCGGTTGCCCAGGGTGCGCACGGGGTCGAGCGGCTCGGCCGTGCCGCCGGCGGAGACGACCACCCGGCGGCCCTCGAGGTCGCGCGGCAGGGGGAACGGCTCGTCCGTGCGGGCGTCCCACTCGAGCAGCAGGCGCGCGAACTCGGCGATCTCGGCGGGCTCGGGCAGCCGCCCTGGCCCGGTGTCGGCGCCGGTGAGGCGCCCGGAGGCGGGCTCGAGCACCACCGTGCCCCGTCGCCGGAGGGTGGCGACGTTGTCGACCGTCGCCGGGTGCTCCCACATCTCGGTGTGCATGGCCGGCACGGCGAGCACCGGGCACCGGGCGGTGAGCAGCGTCAAGGTCAGCAGGTCGTCCGCGCGACCCTGGGCCATGCGGGCGAGCAGGTCCGCCGTGGCGGGGACGAGCACCACGAGGTCGGCACGCCGCCCGAGGGCGACGTGCTCGACGTCGGGGACGTTCTCGAACACCCCGGACAGGACCGGCCGGCCCGAGAGCGCCTCGAACGTGGCGGCACCGATGAACTCCAGCGCCGCGCGGGTGGCCACCACCTGGACGTGGTTGCCGGCCTCGCGCAGGCGCCGCAGCACCTCGCAGGCCTTGTAGGCGGCGATGCCGCCGGCGACCCCGAGGACGATCTCCCGGGGCTCGGCCACCGCTACTCGCCCTCGGTGTGCTCGAGGAGACCGGAGTGGATCTCGCGCATGGCCACCGAGAGCGGCTTCTCGCGCGGGCCGGGCTCGACGAGCGGGCCCACGTACTCGAGCAGGCCCTCGCCCAGCTGGGCGTAGTAGTCGTTGATCTGGCGTGCGCGCTTGGCCGCGTAGATGACCAGCGCGTACTTGGAGCTCACCGTCTCCAGCAGCTCGTCGATCGGGGGGTTGGTGATGCCCTCCGGGCCCTCGAGGATGCTGCCGGGCCGTCCGGTGGAAATGCTCACTCGCTCGCTCCTGCAGGGGTCGCGCCGGACGATGATCGGCCCGACGGCGCGGATGACCCCGTCGGCACGGCCTCCCGGCCGGCGCGGCTCACGGGAGGACCAGCGCTCAACTCTACCAACCGCCGTGCGGTCTCCCCGACGTCGTGGTTGACGACGGTGACGTCGAACTCGCTGCTCGCGGCCAGTTCCTCGCGCGCGGTCGCCAGCCGGCGGTCGACGACCTCGGTCGCCTCGGTGCCGCGACCGATGAGCCGGCCCACGAGGACCTCCCACGACGGCGGCTCGAGGAACACGAACAGCGCGTCCTCCCGCTGGGCGCGCACCGCCCGGGCGCCGGCCAGGTCGAGCTCGAGCAGCACCGGCTCACCGCGGGCGAGGTGCTCGTCGACCGGCGCCCGGGGGGTGCCCGAGCGGTGCATGCCGCCGTGGATCTCGGCCCACTCGAGCAGCTCGCCCTCGGTGACCATGCGGTCGAACTCGTCGGCGCCCACGAAGAAGTAGTCGCGCCCGTGCACCTCCCCGGGCCGGGCGGCCCGGGTGGTGGCGGAGACGCTGAACCACAACGGGGCGTGGATGCGCCGCAGCTCGGCGACCACCGTGCTCTTGCCGACCCCCGAGGGCCCGGCCAGCACCAACAGCCGGCCGGGCCCGTGCGCCGGGGGTGAGCTCACCGGCTCACTCGCCGGAGAACTCGTCGAGCAGCGCCTTGCGCTGGCGCTCGCCCAGGCCGCGCAACCGGCGGCTCGGGGCGATCTCCAGACGCTCCATGATCTGCTGTGCGCGGACCTTGCCCACGCCCGGCATGGCCTCCAGCAGCGCCGAGACCTTCATCTTGCCGAGCACCTCGTCCGAGTCGGCCTGCTCGAGCACCTCCGAGAGGCTGGTGCCCCCACGCTTGAGCCGCTCCTTGAGCTCGGCCCGGGCACGGCGGGCGGCGGCGGCCTTCTCGAGCGCCGCGGCCCGCTGCTCCTCGGTCAGCTCGGGTAATGCCACGTTCTCCTCCGGGGGGTCGAGACGACGGGTGCCGGCAAGACCGGCTCCCGAGGTGGCGAATCGCTGGACCAGTGATGGCGAACGTACCGCGCGGGCCCGACGTCGACAGTCCGTGGGGCCGGGATGTCCGCAGGTCGGGACACCGCGCGAAGCGCTCCGGGACACACGGATCCGGCGGGCGTCGCGCCCACCGGTGGTGATCGTTGCGCCCGGTACGTCCACGCGGGCGGTCTACCCGGTCAGGGATCCGTTCAGCGCGCCGACCGCGGCCCTCAGCGCTCCGTGGTCGGGGCCGGCGGTGAGGACCTCCCGCGCGCTGACGGGCACGACCGGTCCGCCCGCTGCGCCCAACGTCCCGGTCGCGCCCGACGCACCGAACGCCGCGGCCACGTCACCGGGCGTGCCGCCCTGCGCGCCGAGCCCCGGGACGAGCACCGGGCCGCCCAGGGCGTCGAGGTCGAGGCCGTGGTCGCGCCCCGTGGTGCCGCGGGTGAGGCCCACGACGGCGCCCGCCGACCCGTCGCCGAGCCCGCCCGCGTGCGCGGCGTTGTGGTCGGCCAGCGCGTCGATCACCGACTGCGCGACCTCCCGCACCGCTCGCGGGGAGCCCCCGCTGCCACCCACCCAGGCCTGGGCCGACTGCACTCCGGCGGCCTCCGGGTTGGATGTCCGCGCGAGCACGAACACCCCGCGACCGGTGGCGACGGCGAGGTCGAGGGCCGGCGCCAGCGCCCCGATCCCGAGGTAGGGCGAGAGCGTCACCGCGTCGGCGGCCAGCGGGGCGCCGTCCCCGAGCCAGGCGCGGGCGTAGCCGGCCATCGTCGAGCCGATGTCGCCGCGCTTGGCGTCGGCGACCGTCAGCACCCCGGCCTCGCGGGCGTCGGCCAGCGTCCGCTCGAGGGCGCCGAGCCCGGCCGAGCCCAGCACCTCGAACAGCGCCACCTGCGGCTTGAGCAGCGCGACGTGCCCGGCCAGGGCCTCGACGACCCCGCGGGCGAAGCGCTCCACCCCGGCGGCGTCGGCGTCGAGGCCCCACGCCGAGAGCAGGCCCGGGTGCGGGTCGATCCCGACGCACAGCGGCCCGTGCGCGGCGACGGCGTCGCGCAGCCTCGTGCGGAAGGCCGCCCGCGTCACGAGCCCGCCCCGACGGCCACCGGCGAGGGCGAGGGCCCGGTGCCGTTGGTGGAGCTGGTGTCGGCGCGGGCCGCGGCGAGGCGCGCGTGGAACGTCTGCAGCGGCGTCACGCCGACCTCCCCGCGGATGGCCGCCTCGACGGCCTGCACCGCGGCCGCGGCGCCCTGCACCGTCGTCACGCACGGCACGCCGACGTCCAGGCACGCGGCGCGGATCTCGTAGCCGTCGATGCGCGGGCCGGAGTGCCCCACCGGGGTGTTGATGACGACGTCGACCTCGCCCGCGGCGATCTTGTCGACGATGTTGCCCGGGCCTTCGAAGTGCTTGCGGACGATCTCGCACGGGATGCCGTTGCGCTCCAGCACGCTGCCGGTGCCCGCCGTCGCGAGGATCGCGAAGCCGAGGTCGGCCAGCCGCTTCACCGGGAAGATCAGCGAGCGCTTGTCGCGGTTGGCCACCGAGACGAACACCGTGCCCCGCACCGGCAGGGGCCCCGCCGCGGCGGCCTGGGCCTTCGAGAACGCCGTGGAGAACGCGCTGTCGATGCCCATGACCTCGCCGGTCGACTTCATCTCCGGGCCGAGCAGGGAGTCGACGCCGCGGCCGTCCGGGCGGCGGAAGCGGTGGAAGGGCAGCACGGCCTCCTTGACCGCGACCGGGTGCTCGCGCGGCAGGTCGGCCCCGTCGCCGGCGCGCGGCAGGACGCCCTCGGCGCGCAGGTCGGCGATCGTGGCGCCGAGCATCACCCGCGACGCCGCCCCCGCCAGCGCCACCCCGGTCGCCTTCGAGACGAACGGGACGGTGCGCGACGCGCGCGGGTTCGCCTCGAGCACGAACAGCACGTCGTCCTTGAGCGCGTACTGGACGTTCATCAACCCGCAGACCCCGAGGCGGCGGGCGAGCGCGACCGTCGACGCCCGCACCGTCTCCAGCTCGACGGTGCCGAGCGTGATCGGCGGCAGGGCGCAGGAGGAGTCGCCGGAGTGCACCCCGGCCTCCTCGATGTGCTCCATGACCCCGCCGAGGTAGACCTCGCCGTCGGCGTCGCAGAGCGCGTCCACGTCGATCTCGATGGCGTCGTCGAGGAAGCGGTCGACGAGCACCGGGTGGTCGGGGGTGACCTCGGTGGCCCGGACGATGTAGTCGGCCAGCGTCTCGTCGTCGTAGACGATCTCCATGCCGCGCCCGCCGAGCACGTAGGAGGGGCGGACGAGCACCGGGTAGCCGATCGACGCCGCGATCTCGCGGGCGCCGTCGAAGCTGGTGGCCGTGCCGTACGGCGGCGCCGGCAGCTCGGCGTCGGCGAGCACCTGCCCGAACGCGCCGCGGGACTCGGCGAGGTCGATCGCGGCCGGCGGCGTGCCGACCACCGGCACCCCGGCGGCCTCGAGCGCGGCGGCGAGCTTGAGCGGGGTCTGCCCGCCGAGCTGCACGACCACCCCGACCAGCCCCGGACCGCCCGCACCGGACACCTGCTCGGCGTGCACCACCTCGAGCACGTCCTCCTCGGTGAGGGGCTCGAAGTAGAGGCGGTCGGAGGTGTCGTAGTCGGTGGAGACCGTCTCGGGGTTGCAGTTGAGCATGACGGTCTCGAACCCGGCGGCGCGCAGGCTGAACGCCGCGTGGACGCAGGAGTAGTCGAACTCGATGCCCTGCCCGATGCGGTTCGGCCCCGAGCCGAGGATGATCACCTTGGGCCGGTCGGCCTGCGGGGCGACCTCGGTCTCGGCCGCGGGGTCGGACTCGTAGGCCGAGTAGTGGTAGGGCGTGCGCGCCTCGAACTCCGCGGCGCAGGTGTCCACCGTCTTGTAGACCGGGCGCACCCCGAGCCGGTGGCGCAGCGCACGGACCCCGGCCTCGCCGGCGAGCTCCGGGCGCACCGAGGCGATCTGGAGGTCCGAGAGCCCGGAGCGCTTCGCCCGGCGCAGCAGGCGCTCGTCGAGCACCGGCGCGTCGGCCAGCTCGGCGCGCAGCGCGACCAGGCCCTCGATCTGCTCGACGAACCACGCGTCGATGCCCGAGGCCTCGCTGACCTGCTCGACGCTCGCCCCGAGGCGCAGCGCCCGCTCGACGGCGTAGAGGCGCCCGTCGCGCGGGAGCGAGGCCTGGTGAAGGGCCTCCTCGGGCGTGCCGTCCGGATCGGGCGTCGTCCAGAAGCCCAGGGCCTTCGTCTCGGCCGAGCGCAGGGCCTTGTTCAGGGCCTCGCCGAAGCTGCGGCCCAGCGCCATCGCCTCGCCGACCGACTTCATCGTGGTGGTCAGCGTCGGGTCGGCGCCCGGGAACTTCTCGAACGCGAACCGCGGCACCTTCACCACGACGTAGTCCAGCACGGGCTCGAAGCTGGCCGGGGTCTCGCCGGTGATGTCGTTGGTGATCTCGTCGAGGGTGTAGCCGACGGCGAGGCGGGCGGCGATCTTCGCGATGGGGAAGCCGGTGGCCTTCGACGCGAGCGCGGACGAGCGGCTCACGCGCGGGTTCATCTCGATGACGACGAGGCGCCCGGTCTCCGGCTGCACGGCGAACTGGATGTTGCAGCCGCCGGTCTCGACGCCGACCGCGCGCAGCACCTCGATGCCGGTGTCGCGCATGACCTGGTACTCGCGGTCGGTCAGCGTCATCGCCGGCGCGACGGTCACCGAGTCACCGGTGTGCACGCCCATCGGGTCGACGTTCTCGATCGAGCAGACCACGACGACGTTGTCCTTGCCGTCGCGCATCAGCTCGAGCTCGTACTCCTTCCACCCGAGCACCGACTCCTCGATGAGGACCTCGTGCACCGGACTCGCCGCCAGGCCCGTCCCGGCCAGGCGCTCGAGCTCCTCGTGGGTGTAGGCCAGCCCCGACCCCAGCCCGCCCATGGTGAAGCTCGGGCGGATGACCACCGGCAGGCCGACCTCGGCGACGGTCGCGCGCACCTCGTCCATCGAGTGGCAGACTTCGCTGCGCGGCACGTCGCCGCCGACCTGCCGGACGATCTCCTTGAACTTCAGCCGGTCCTCGCCGCGCTGGATCGCGTCGACGTCGGCGCCGATCAGCTCGACCCCGTAGCGCTCGAGCACGCCCGCGTCGTACAGCGCGATCGCGGTGTTGAGGGCGGTCTGCCCGCCCAGGGTCGCGAGCAGCGCGTCCGGGCGCTCGGCCTCGATGACCTTGGTGACGTGCTCGACCGTGATCGGCTCGACGTAGGTGGCGTCGGCGATCTCGGGGTCGGTCATGATCGTCGCCGGGTTGGAGTTGACCAGCGAGACGCGCAGGCCCTCCTCCCGCAGCACGCGGCAGGCCTGGGTGCCGGAGTAGTCGAACTCCGCGGCCTGCCCGATCACGATCGGGCCGGAGCCGATGACCAGGACGTGGTGGATGTCGTCGCGGCGCGGCATCTGTCTAGCGCCCTCCCATCAGGGTGGCGAAACGATCGAAGAGGTCGGCCGCGTCGTGCGGTCCGGCCGCGGCCTCCGGGTGGTACTGGACGCTGAAGGCGGGGACGCCCTCGCAGGTCAGGCCCTCGACGGTCCCGTCGTTGGGGCAGGAGTGGCTCAGGTGCACGGTGCCGAACGGCGAGTCGACCCGGGCGCCGGGCTCGCCGGCCACCGCGAAGCCGTGGTTCTGGCTGGTGATCGCGACGGTGCCGTCGGTGTGGTCGATGACCGGGACGTTGATGCCGCGGTGCCCGTAGCGCATCTTGTAGGTCCCCAGCCCCAGCGCGCGGGCCAGGATCTGGTTGCCGAAGCAGATGCCGAACAGCGGCACCCCGCGGCGCAGGACCTCGGCCGTCAGCTCGACGGCGTGGTTCGCGGTGGCCGGGTCGCCGGGGCCGTTGGAGAGGAAGACGCCGTCGGGCGCTCTGCCGTCTCCGAATGGGTCGAGCAGCTCGTCGATCGTCGCCGTCGAGGGCAGCACGCGGGTCTCGGCGCCGCGCTCGGCCAGCATCCGCGGGGTGTTGGCCTTGATCCCCAGGTCCAGCGCGGCGACGCGGAAGCGGGTGTCCCCCGTCGCCGGCACCGTGTAGGGCTCCCGGGTGGTGACGGCGCCCGCGAGGTCCGCGCCCGCCATCTCCGGGCTGTCGAGCACCTGGGCGCGCATCGTCGTCGTGTCGGTGAGGGCCTCGCCGGAGAACAGCCCCGCGCGCATCGAGCCGGCCTCCCGCAGCCGGCGCGTCACCGCCCGGGTGTCGATCCCCGCGAGCCCGACCACGCCCTGGCGGGCCAGCTCGTCGGTGAGGCTGCGCCGCGAGCGCCAGTTCGACGGGCGCCGCGCCGGGTCCCGCACGACGTAGCCCGCGACCTGGATCGCCTGCGACTCGTCGTCCTCGTCGTTCCAGCCCGTGTTGCCGATGTGCGGCGCCGTGGCCACGACGATCTGGCGGTGGTAGCTGGGGTCGGTGAGGGTCTCCTGGTAACCCGTCATGCCCGTGGTGAACACGGCCTCGCCCAACGTGCGCCCGAGGGCCCCGAAGGCCTCGCCGCGGTGGACGCTGCCGTCCTCGAGGACCAGCACCGCCTCATCCATCCTGTGCCACCTTCCGCAATTCCCTCACGGCTCCGTCCCGCACCGTCCAGCGGCCCCGCAGCATCGTGTGCACCACGGAGACCGGCATCTGCATCCCCTCGTACGGGGTGTTCGCCGCCCGGCTGGCCAGCGACTCCCCGCGCACCGTCCAGGCCGCGTCGGGGTCCACCAGCGTCAGCGTCGCGGGCTCGCCCACCGTCAGCGGACGGCCCTGGTCGGCCAGCCCGGCGATCCGCGCGGGGGCCTCGCTGCACACCCGGGCGACCCCGCGCCAGTCGAGCAGCCCGGTGGCGACCATGGTCGTGACCACCACCGGCAACGCGGTCTGCAGACCCAGCATGCCGGGTCGCGCCGCGGACCACTCACAGTCCTTGGCCTCCACCGCGTGCGGCGCGTGGTCGGTGGCCACGCAATCGACCGTCCCGTCGGCCAGCGCACGGCGCAGCGCCGCGGTGTCGGCGGACGGCCGCAGCGGCGGGTTGACCTTGTGCACGGGGTCGTAGTCCTCGGCCGCCGTGTCCGTGAGCAGGAGGTGGTGGGGCGTGACCTCCGCCGACACCGTCACGTCCATCGTCTCCCGGGCCCACCGCAGCACCTCCGCCGAGCGCGCGGTCGACAGGTGGCAGACGTGCAGGCGCGCCCCGGCGGCTGCGGCGAGCATCACGTCCCGCGCGATGATCGACTCCTCGGCCGCCGGGTCCCAGCCGGCCAGCCCGAGCCGCGCGGCGACCGGCCCCTCGTGCGCCTGCGCGCCGACCGTGAGCCGGTGGTCCTCGGCGTGCTGGGCGACGACGGCGTCGAGCGCGCGGGCGTACTCGAGTGCCCGGCGCATCACCAGCGGGTCGTTCACGCAGCGCCCGTCGTCGGAGAACATCCGCACCCGGGCGGGTGACGCGGCCATCATCCCCATCTCGGCGAGCCGCGAGCCCTCCAGCCCGACCGTCACCGCCCCGACCGGGTGGACGTCGACCAGCCCGACCTCGCGACCCCGTCGCCACACGTGCTCGACGACCACCGGCGAGTCGGCCACCGGGTCGGTGTTGGGCATCGCGAACACCGCGGTGTAACCGCCGAGCGCAGCGGCGGCCGAGCCGGTGTCGACGGTCTCGGCCTCCTCGCCGCCGGGCTCGCGCAGGTGCGTGTGCAGATCGACCAGCCCCGGCAGGGCGATGAGGCCGCCCGCGTCGATCGTCTCGTCGGGGTCGGACACCGGGTCGACCAGGACCCCGTCGCGGACGTAGAGGTCTCCTGCGTCCTCGCCGTAGGGGCGGACGCCCGCGATTCTCGTGGTGCTGCCGTCCCGGGTCGAGCTCCGCTCCGCTGCGTCTCCCATCACGCCACGTCCTCCCCGGCGAGCAGGTGGTACAGGATCGCCATCCGCACGTGCACCCCGGCGGTGACCTGGTCGGCGATGGCCGCGCGGCTCGAGTCGGCCACCGAGCTCGCGATCTCCATGCCCCGCACGGCCGGCCCGGGGTGCAGGACGACGGCGTGGTCGGGCAGCCGGTCGGCGCGCGGCTGGGAGAGCCCGAAGCGGATGGCGTACTCCCGCGCGGAGGGGAAGAAGCCGCCGTGCATCCGCTCGGCCTGGACCCGCAGCATCATCACGGCGTCCGGTCCCTGGTCGAGCACGGCGTCGAGGTCGTGCGCGATCGTCACCGGCCAGTCGGCGACCCCCACCGGCAGCAGCGTCGGCGGCGCCACGAGCGTGACGCGCGCGCCGAGCGTCGCCAGCAGGTGGGCGTTGGAGCGGGCGACGCGGCTGTGCAGGACGTCGCCGACGACCGCGACGTGCGTGCCCTCGATGCCGCCGAGCCGCTTGCGCAGCGTCGCCGCGTCGAGCAGGGCCTGGCTGGGGTGCTCGTGGGTGCCGTCGCCGGCGTTGACCACCGCGACGTGGCCCTCGCCGCCCAGGTGGGAGTGCCCCACCTGGTCGAGCCACGCGGCGATGCGGTGCGGCGCGCCGGAGGCCGGGTGGCGCACGACCAGGCAGTCGGCGCCCGCCGCGCCCAGCGTCGCCGCCGTGTCGCGCAGGGACTCGCCCTTGCTCACCGAGCTGGCGGAGGCGCTGACGTTGATGGTGTCGGCGCTCATCCACTTGCCCGCGACCTCGAACGAGACGCGGGTGCGCGTGGAGTTCTCGTAGAACAGCGTCACGACGGTGCGCCCGCGCAGCGTGGGGAGCTTGCGCACCGCGCGGCCGGTGAGCGCCTGCTCCATCCCGGCCGCGGTGTCGAGCAGCGCCTCGGCCTGCTCGCGGCGCAGGCCCTCGGTGGACAGGAGGTGGCGCAGGCCGATGCTCGTCGCGGGGTCCGTCACCGGAGGCTCACCCCGTCCTCGCCGTCGACCTCGACCAGCCGGACGGCCACGTCCTCGGAGCGGTTGGTGGGGACGTTCTTGCCGACGTAGTCGGCGCGGATCGGCAGCTCGCGGTGGCCGCGGTCGACGAGGACGGCGAGCTGGACCGCGCGCGGACGGCCGTGGTCGCGCAGGGCGTCGAGGGCCGCGCGCACCGTCCGTCCGGAGAACAGGACGTCGTCGACGAGCACGACCACCGCGTCGTCGACGCCGCCCGGGGGCAGCTCGGTCTCGGCGAGCGCGCGGGTGGGCCGCAGGCGCAGGTCGTCGCGGTAGAGCGTCGGGTCGAGGGTGCCGACGGGCACCCGGGCTCCCGTGATCTCGCCGATCCGCTCGGAGAGGCGGCGGGCGAGATAGGTACCGCGCGTGGGCAGACCCAGCAGGACGACGCGGTGGGTACCGCCGTCCGGGGCGGTTCGTTCGATGATCTCGTGGGCGACCCGGGCCACGGTGCGCGCGAGGTCCGCCGCCGAGAGGAGCTCGCGCTCACCCTCGGCACTCGCGTCACCCGACCCGGATGCGCCCCGGCGCCGTGACGGCACGCGGGCGACCCTCCTTCTCCGCCTCGCGGGACGGCTCTTAAAGGATGTCGGTCAGGACGTCACCGACACTATCAGCGACGACGGAGACGTCCGGCAGCGCCCGCCGGGCGCTCCGCCGCCGGACGGGCCGGGACGGGCACTACGCGCCGTGGTCCGTACCCGGACGGGGTGCCAGGAGCCACAACGGCGACGATCCGCGGCCCGCCCGGCTTGACCATGTGACATCCGGGGGCGCATCATCACTCTCCGTATCGACTTCGCTGGGTGCACGGGCGGGGCGAGCCGGGCGATGTGAGAGGACGGGGTGTCCGCCAGATGGGTGACTACGCGAAGGCGCTGGGGTCGAAGCTCCGGGGCATCCGCCAGCAGCAGGGTCTGTCGCTGCACGGCGTCGAGCAGAAGTCGGGCGGCCGCTGGAAGGCCGTCGTCGTCGGGTCCTACGAGCGCGGCGACCGCGCCGTGACCGTCCAGAAGCTCGCCGAGCTCGCCGACTTCTACGGCGTGCCCGTGGCCGAGCTCCTGCCCGAGGGCCGGGTGCCCTCCGGCTCCGAGCCGGCCGCGAAGATCGTGATCAACCTCGAGCGGCTGCAGCAGCTCCCCGCCGAGAAGGCCGGCCCGCTGGCGCGCTACGCCGCCGCCATCCAGAGCCAGCGCGGCGACTACAACGGCAAGGTCCTCTCGATCCGCAACGAGGACCTGCGCTCGCTCGCGATCATCTACGACATGAGCCCGGGCGAGCTGTCCGACCAGCTCGTCGACTGGGGCGTCCTGCCGCCCGAGGCCCGCGCCGCCCGCGCCCTGGAGGACTAGGCACCCGGTTCCGCAGCGAAGGCGCTGTTCGCTGCTTCTACGCGCGCGAACTCCCCGTTCGCGCGTGGGTCCGTGCCTGCTCAGCCGGTCGGCGGCTCGTCGTCGGCCGGCTCGTCCGGCCCGGCCGGCGCGAGTTCCGCCCCCGCCGGGACGTCGACGCGGTCCGGGCTCGGCGGCGCCACCGTGCCCGGACGCCCCGAGGACACCCCCGCAAGCACCCCGTTGACGAAGCGCGGCGAGTCGTCGGTGGAGAGCGCGCGCGCCAGGTCGATGGCCTCGTCGATGGCTACCGGGTCGGGCACGTCGTCGCAGTAGCGGATCTCGAAGACCCCGATGCGCAGGATCATGCGGTCGACCGCCGGCATGCGGGCCATCGTCCAGCCCCGGGAGTAGGACGAGATCGTCTCGTCGATCTCCGCACGGTGGGCCACGACGCCCTCGACCAGCGACGCCGCGAAGTCCGACACGGGCGGGGCGTCGGCCCCGGCGATGCGGCGGGCGAGCACCTCCTGCGGGTCCTCGCCGCGGGCCTCCGACTCGAACAGGATGTCGAGGGCCCGCTTGCGGGCCTTGGAGCGAGACCCCTTGCGCGGGGTCGCGGGTGAGGCAGGACCGCTCACGTCAGCTGCTCACGCGGCCCAGGTAGCGGCCGTCGCGGGTGTCGACCTTGACCCGCGTGCCGGTCTCGAGGAACAGCGGCACCTGGATCTCGGCACCCGTCGAGACCGTCGCGGGCTTGGTGCCGCCGGTGGAGCGGTCGCCCTGCAGGCCGGGGTCGGTCTGGGTGATCTCGAGCTCGACCGAGGCCGGGAGCTCGATGTAGAGCGGCGCGCCGTCGTTGAAGGAGACCTGGACCTCCTGGTTCTCCAGGAGGAACCGCGACTGGTCGCCGACGGTCGCGGCCGGGACCGGCACCTGCTCGTAGTCCGCGGCGTCCATGAAGATGAAGTCGTCGCCGTCGCGGTAGAGGAAGGTCATGTCGCGGCGGTCGACGTTCGCGGTCTCGACCTTGGTGCCGGCGTTGAACGTCTTGTCGACCACCTTGCCGGTCATGACGTTCTTGAGGGTCGTGCGCACGAAGGCGCCGCCCTTGCCCGGCTTGACGTGCTGGAACTCGGTGACGGTCCAGAGGTTGCCGTCGATCCGCAGCACCAGGCCGTTCTTCAGGTCGTTCGTCGTCGCCACGGGAGGGCTCTCTCCTACGTCTCGTCTCGGGACTCGTGGACGAGGTCCCGGGGGCTCTGCGTGAGGGGCACGGCACCGTCCTCGGTGACCAGCAGCGTGTCCTCGATCCGGACCCCGCCCCGTCCGGCCAGGTAGACCCCCGGCTCGACGGTGACCGTCATCCCTGCCTCCAGGGTAGCGGTCGCGGTCGCGGACACCGCCGGAGCCTCGTGGATGACCAGCCCGACGCCGTGGCCGAGCCCGTGCACGAACTGCTCGCCGAACCCCGCCGCGGTGATGACATCGCGCGCGGCGGCGTCCACGTCGCGGGTGGCGACGCCCGGGGCCAGCGCCGCACGCCCGGCCGCGGCGGCCTCGGCGACGAGGTCGTGCAGGTCGCGCTGCCACTCCGCCGGGGCGCCGACGATCGTCGTCCGCGTCATGTCCGAGTGGTAGCCGTCGACGAGGGCGCCGAAGTCCATGGTCAGCAGGTCGCCGTCGGCGAGCGGGGCGTCGGTGGGGCTGTGGTGCGGGATCGCGGCGTGGGCGCCGGCGGCCACGATCGTCTCGAACGACGGGCCCTCGGCGCCGGCCTCGCGCATGCGCTCCTCGAGGTCGCGGGCCACCTCGCGCTCGCTCCGTCCCGCGCGCAGGCCCCCGTCCGCGATCACCCCGGCGAGCGCGGCGTCGGCGGCCGCGCAGGCCTGGCGCAGCGCGTCGACCTCGCCGGCGTCCTTCACCGCCCGCAGCGCCTCGACCAGGCCGGGCGCCCGGCGCAGCTCGCCGTCGGTCAGCGCGGCGGCCAGCTCCGCGTGGCCGTCGACGGTGACGTGAGCGCTGTCGAAGCCGATCGCCCCGGCCGCGGCCCCGAGCAGGGCCGGCCCGACCGCGCGCTGGACCAGCACCGGCAGGTCGGGCGTCTGCGCGGCCGCCTGGGTCGTGTAGCGACCGTCGGTGGCGAGCACCGTGCGGTCCTCGCCGCGGTCGGCGTCGTCGCCGGCGTGGACGAGCAGCGCGGCGTTCGAGCCGGTGAACCCCGTCAGGTAGCGGACGTTGACCAGATCGGTGACGAGCAGCGCGTCCAGCCCGGCCGCGCGCAGGGCGCCGCGCAGGAGGTCGCGGCGGCGGGCGTGGCCCCCGGGCGCACGTTCCGGGCGGGTGGGCTGCACACCCGTCAGCGTAGAGAAGGGCACGTCGTACGGTGTCCGTGTGCGTCCCGACACGACGGTCCGGCTCCGCTTCGCTCCGCGTCCCTGGGTTCTCCGAACGCTCGTCCTGACCGTCGTCTACGGCCTCGCCGAGACGCTGTTCGTGGCCCTGCGGTCCTGGTCGCCGGATCTGCTGCGGGTGTGGAGCATCGTCCTGCTGCTGGCCGTGTCGGTCGTCGTGATCGGCTGGGTCGGCGCCGAGATCGTGCTCGGCCGCCGCCCGCCGGAGTGGACGTGGTTCATCACGGCGCTGGTCACGGCACCCGCGGCCGGCCTGCTGAGCTGGATCCTGCTCGCGCTGTTCGTCGACGACACCGGCGTGGCCGACCTGCAGTCGGCGCTGTTCGGGCGGGCGTCGTTCGTCGCGCTGCTCATCCTGGCGGCGGTGTTCGTCGGGTCCCGCCTCGGCTGGCTGTCGATGCGACGGAACGGCGAGGGCGCCGACGATCCGATGCTCGACGCCGACGACGACGCGGTCGCCGCCCAGGCCGCGATCGACCGCGCCGACGGGGCCCCCGAGGGCGCCCTCGCGGCGGCGGCCGCCCTCGCCGCGGCCGGGCCGGGCGTCCGTCCGGCCGCGGCCGCCACCGCCGGGCC